>NZ_JBFABB010000043.1:0-52133 GCF_040640035.1 Micromonospora sp. NPDC023633
GGCCGCCGGGCTGGACCCGGCGGTCCGCGCCGCCGCCCGGGCCCGGCTCGCCGCCGCCTCCGCCGCCGGTCTCGCGGTGGTGGTCGGGCTGGTCGCGCTGCTCGGTCCGCTGCTCGCCGGCCAGGTGGACGGCCGGCCGGTTGACCCGCGGCGGTACGTCGAGCCGCCGCAGGTCGAGACGCTGGACGAGAACCCGCTCATCCGGATCTCCGGCTGGGCGCTGAACCCGGGGCAGCAGCTGCTCGACGTGCGCACGCGACGGTCGGGCCCGCCGGGTCCCGTACCGGCCCCGGAACCGGGGGCGACCCCCGGGCCGGGCGCCGCCGACCGCCCGGTGCCGATCCGGCTGGCCGTGCTCAGCGACTACGACGGGGTGACCTGGCGGGTCGGCGCGACGTACCGCAACGCGGGGCGGATCCTGCCCGCGACGGCGCCGGCCCCGGACAGCACCGTGGAGACGGTACGGCAGGAGATCAGCGTCGCCGGGCTGAGCGGCCGGCTGCTGCCCGCCGTCGCCACCCCGCGCGAGGTCACCGGCGCCAGGGTGGCGTACGACCCGACGACCGGGACGCTGATCCGGCCGGAGGGCCTGACCCCGGGGCTGCGCTACAGCGTGACGTCGGCGATGGAGACGCCGGACGCCAACCTGCTCGGCACGGCGGACGTGCCGGCCGGCGAGGAGGTGGCCCGGGTGCTCCGGGTCGCCGACGGGGTGCCCGATCCGCTGCGCCGCCTCGCCGCCCAGCTCGCCGAGTCCAACGGCGCCCCGTACGCGCGGGCCGCCGCCGTGGAGCAGTTCCTCGCCGAGCACTACCGCCTCGTCGCGGACGCGCCGAGCGGGCACGCGTACCCGAACCTGAACTTCTTCCTCTTCGGGCCCCGCGACGCGGGCGGCCAGCGGGGCACCTCCGAGCAGTTCGCGGCGGCGTTCGCCGTGCTGGGCCGGCTGACCGGGCTGCCGACCCGGGTGGTGGTGGGCTTCCGCGCCGCCGGCGACGGGCCGGTCCGGGCCGGCGACGCGTACGCCTGGCCGGAGGTGCTCTTCGAGGGGCTGGGCTGGGTGCCGTTCGATCCGCTGCCCCGGCCCGACGAGGAGCCCCGCCCGGTGGAGGAGGACTTCCGGCCCGCCCCGGAGGATCCGCCCCCGTCGGAGGTGCCGGAGCCGACGGTCGAGCCGACCGCGTCTCCGGAGCCGGTGGCCGCGCCGGGCGGGCCGGCCGACTCCGGTGGACCGTCGGCGGCGCTGCTGGTCGGCAGCGGGACGGGCGGCATGCTGCTCCTGATCGTGGCCGCGCTGCTCACGCTGCTGCTGATGCGCCGGGCGCGGACCCGGGCGCGGCTGGAGCGGGGCGACCCCGGCCAGCGGATCGCCGGCGCCTGGCGGGAGGTCACCGACGCGCTGCGGCTGGCCGGTCACCCGGTCGGTGGGGACCTCTCCGCCTCCGAGGTCGCCGCCCACGCCCGCCGGGCCGTCGCCGACGCCCGCGACGCGACGCCCGGCTCCCCGCCCGCCCCGGCCGACGCCCGCCTGCCGCGCACCACGGCGGAGGTCGGGAACCTCGACGCGCGGGTGGACGAACTGGCCGGACTGCTCAACCAGACGGCGTTCGCCCCGGGCACGGCCACTGCGGAGCAGGCCGCCCGGGCCGTCACGACCGCCAGCGACTACGTGGCGGCCCTGCGCGCCGCCCGCCCCTGGTGGCGCCGCCTGGTCTGGTCCGTTCGCCCCGGTCCGCTGCGCTGGCGCCGATGAGCCTGCCCCCCGACGCGGCGGGATCCACCGCCATCGCTGCTTCCGGTTCCGGCCCCGGGGCAGCACGACACGCCGGAAGGCGAACGGCTTTCGTGCTGGCGGGCCGTGACACCATACCTCTGTCGTCCGTCGCGGCTCGTCGATGTTTCCGGAGTCACCCCGGCTGGGCTGACAGAGGCAGCGATGGCTGATGTCGACGCCGTCAGCCGACACCCTGGAGGGACCAGATGGTTTCAGGTCGACCGACCGCCCGGCCGTGGTTGCCGTACACCGCGGCCATCGTGGCCGGATTCGCGGTCATCGCGGCGGCCTACCTGATCGTCCGGCCGGCGGCGGACGCCGAGTGCACGCCGCTGGAGGTCAGCTCGTCGATCGAGAAGGACGTGCTGCTCGGCGAGCTGGCGGAACGCTACAACAAGAGCGATCGGCGGTTCGGCGGCCGGTGCGCCGTGGTGACCGTGCACGGCCTCGCCTCCGGCGCCTCGACGGACGCGCTGGCCGGCGACTGGGCGGTCAAGCAGCCCAACCTGCCACGGCCGCAGGTGTGGTTGCCGACGTCGAGCCTGTGGACGGGGCAGTTGAAGTTGCTGGACGAGGCCGCCGGACGCCCGGCGCAGACCCCCGGCCTATACCCGTCGATCGCCAACAGCCCGCTGGTGATCGCCATGCCGCAGCCGAAGGGGAAGCTCCTCCAGCAACAGGGTCCACTCGGCTGGGGTGAGGTCCTGGGCTCGTCCGGGCGAACGGGCTGGGCCGCCTTCGGTCGCCCCGACTGGGGGCGGTTCAGCTTCGGCAAGGTCAACCCGAACCTGTCCACCTCCGGGCTGGCGGCCACGATCGCGTCGTACTACGCGGCCATCAACCGGGCCAGCGACCTCACCGAGAGCGACCTCGCGAATCCGGCGGTGACCCAGTACGTCCGCCGCATCGAGGCCAACGTGTCCCACTACAGCGACGACATCGTGGACCTGTTGAAGGACCGCGCCGAGGCGGACCTGTCGGGGGCCGAGGCCCCGACGGACATGAGCGCGGTGGTGACGCAGGAGGAGTTGGTCTACCAGTACAACGAGGGGAAGCTGAGCCCCACCAGGGGCGAGAAGCCGAGGGTCCCGCTGGTCGCGCTGTATCCGAAGGAGGGCACGTTCAACCTCGACCACCCGTACGTGGTCCTCCCCTCGGCCAGCCCGGAGCAGCGTGACGCCGCCGCCGACTTCCTGGCGTTCCTCCAGGAGCCGCCGCAGCAGCAGAGCTTCAGCCGGCACGGGTTCCGCGACCACGAGCGGAACGCGTCCGGCCCGCTGATCGCCGCCGTCGGCGCGCGGGGTGCCGAGAACCTCACCTACTTCGACCCGCCGGATCCCGCCGTGGTCAAGGCGATCCTCACCGGCTGGGGCACGCTCCGCAAGAAGGCCAACATCCTCGTGGCCGTCGACACGTCCGGTTCGATGAACGCGAGAATCGGCGACCGGACCAGGTTCCAGGTGGCGACCAGGGCCGCCGCCAAGGGCTTCGGCCTCCTGAACTCCGAGGACAAGGTCGCGCTCTGGTCGTTCTCGTCGGAGACCCCACAGCGGCCGAAGTCGCCATACAGCCAGGAGGTCCGGCTGTCGCCCTTCGACCAGAAGGCGCTCGGCAGTGAGATCAACAATCTCCACGTCGAGGGCGGCACCGCGCTGTACGCCACCGTACGGGCGGCACACCGGCACATGCTCGACCACTACGACCAGTCCCGGATCAACGCGGTGGTCGTACTGACGGACGGCAAGAACGAGTACAACAAGGACAACGACCTCGCCCGGCTGCTCAAGGACGTCGCGTTGGACCCGGAACGACCGATCAAGATCTTCTGCATCGCCTTCGACGAGCAGTCCGACTTCGGGACGCTGGACCGCATCGCCAAGGCGTCCGCGGGCAAGGCGTTCGACGCCCGCGACCCGGCGAAGATCGACGACGCGTTCGTCAAGCTGGTCAGCAGCTTCTAGCGCCGCGCAACCGAGCTGCGCGGGCGGTGGGGCGGCGAACCGGATCCGCCCGGCCGGGGTTTCAGGAACGGAGGCGGCGGACGAGTTTGCGCAGGCCGGACTGCCAGCCGTCCGGGTCCTCCGCCTTGCGGCGGGCGTAGGCGGCGACCTCGGGGTGCGGGAGGATGAGGAAGCGCTCCTCGGCGAGGCCGGCGACCACCGCGTCGGCGACCTGGTCCGCGGTGAGCACCGCGCCGGAGGCGGCCACCACGCGGGCGCCCAGGTGCCCGGCGGCCAGCCCGTCGGCGAGCATGGGCGTGTCCACCCCCTGCGGGCACAACGCGCTGATCCGGACGCCCTGGTCGCGGTAGGTGACGGAGAGCCACTCGGCGAAGCCGACGGCGGCGTGCTTGGTCGTGGCGTACGGGGCGTCGCCGACCGAGGTCAGCACGCCCGCCGCCGAGCAGGTGTGCAGCAGGTAGCCGCCGCCCCGGGCGAGCATCGCCGGCAGCACCGCGCGGGCCGCGTAGACGTGGGAGAGCACGTTGACCCGCCAGGCGCGGTCCCAACCGGCGTCGTCGACCTCCATCCCGCCGCCGGAGGTGACGCCCGCGTTCGCGCAGAACAGGTCGATCCGCCCGTACCGCTGCTCGGTGTCGGCGACCAGCGCGCGGACCTGCTCCTCGTCGGTCACGTCCAGCCGGACGGCGTGGGCGAGCGGCCCGAGGCCGGCGGCGACCACGCGGGCCGCGTCGGCGTCGAGGTCGGCCACCACCACGGCGGCGGCGCCCTCGGCGGCGAAGCGGCGGGCCAGTGCGGAGCCGATGCCGCCGGCGCCACCGGTGATCACGACGACCCGGTCGGTGAGGTTCACCGCGCCTCACCCCCACCCAGTCGCGTGATCAGGTCGCCCAGCGCCGCCGCGCCACCGGCGGCGAGCTCGGGGGTGGGCAGCAGAGCCAGCACCGGCACGTCCACGCCGGCGTCGGCGTAGCGGCGGACCTGCTCGCGGCAGTGCTCCGGCGAGCCGTGCAGCACCAGCGCGTCGACCACCTCGTCGGGCACCGCCGCGCCCGCGCCGCGCCGGTCCCCGGCGGCCCAGGCCCGCCACATCGGCCCGAGCACCTCATCCCGGCCCAGCCAGCGGTGGAACTCGGCGTACGCGGGGACGGTGAGGTAGCTGGTGATCAGCCGGCGGCCCAGCGCGCGGGCGTGCGTGGCGTCCTCGGTCGGGCAGACGAAGATCCGGGCGACCACCTCGAAGCCGGGTCGCCGCTCGCCCACCTCGGCGAGCGCCCGCGGCACGTCGGCGGCGGCGAGCCAGTTGAGGATCACGCCGTCGGCCTCGGCGCCGGCCAGCCGCAGCATCCCGGGGCGCAGCGCGGCGAGCAGCACCGGCGGCGGCACGGCCGGCTTCCGGTCGAGGGTGAAGCGGCGCACGGTGAAGGTGTCGTACTCCTCGTCGACGGTCGCCCCGGAGAGCGCGGCGCGGAGGAACCGCAGCACGTCGCGGGTGCGCCAGAACGGCTCGTCGAACGGCACGGCGTTCCAGTTGCGGACGACGACCGGCGAGGACGCGCCGATGCCGAGCGCGAACCGGCCGGGGGCGGCGTCGGCGAGCGCCGCCGCGCTCATCGCGAGCAGGCCGGGGCCCCGGGTGAAGACCGGCGTGATCGCGGTGCCCAGGCGCAGCCGGGGCTGCCAGGCGGCGGCGAGCGCCAGCGGGGTGAACGCGTCCGCCCCGTTGACCTCGGAGGACCAGACGTCGGTGAAACCGGCCCGGTCGAGGGCCGCGTAGAGCGCGGCGTGCTCGGCGAGCGGGATGCCGTCCAGCGGCACGGTCATGCCCCAACGCGTCGTCATCGGTCGATCGTGCCCGCTCGGCGCGGCGCAGAGCAAGATCCCGTCGGGGATCCCACACGCATCGAAGCTGAGGGATGTGTACGCAGCGGCGGGAGCTACTCTCCATGCGTGACCTTCTCGCTCGTCGCCCGCTCGGCGGACGGCCGCCGGCACGGCGTCGTCGTGGCCAGCCGGTTCCTGGCCGCCGGCGCGCTGGTCCCGGCCGCCGAGGCCGAGGTCGGCGCGCTCGCCACCCAGGCCCACGTCAACCTCGCCTACCGCCCGCAGGGGCTGACGCTGCTGCGCACCGGGGTGACCGCGGCCGACGTGGTGGCCGGGCTGGTCGCCGCCGACCCCGACCGGGACCATCGCCAGCTCGGCGTGGTCGCCGCCACCGGCGCCGGCGCGACCTGGACCGGCCCCGCCTGCCACCCCTGGGCCGGGGGCCAGGCCGGGGACGGCTGGGCGACGCAGGGCAACATCCTGGCCGGCCCGCAGGTGATCGACGCGGTCCGGGACGCCTGGCTGGGCGGGGCGACGCTGCCGTTCCCCGACCGGCTGCTCGCCGCGTTGCGCGCCGGGGACCAGGCCGGCGGCGACCGGCGCGGCCGGCAGAGCGCCGGGCTGCTGGTGGTCGAGCGCGGCGGCGGGTACGACGGCACCGGCGACGTCCTGGTCGACCTGCGGGTCGACGACCACCCCGATCCGGTGACCGAGCTGGGCCGGCTGCTCGCGGTGCACACGCTGCTCTTCAGCCGGCCCGACCCGGCCACCCTGCTCGACCTGACGGGCGCGGTCGCCGCCGAGGTCGGCGCGCTGCTGGCCGCGCTCGGGCACCCGGTCGACCCGGCGCGACCGGAGGAGGCGCTCTTCTCCTGGGCCGGCCTGGAGAACCTGGAGGAGCGCCTGGTGCCCGGCCGCATCGACCCGGTCGTGCTGGAGCACCTGCGCAGGGCCGCCCCGCACGTGCCCGCCCCACGCCCGGAGGCCGACCCGCTGGGCGCCGACGCCTGACCTCCGCCAGGGGGCCGCGCCGGGCATTGCCGTGCGCGCGGCGGGCACGAACCCGGGCGGCCCGCGGGCCAGGCTCGCGAGCCCTGCCGGGATCAGCCGCCGAAGGAGAGCCAGCGGAAGCCGGCGGCGTCGACGACGGCCCGCTCGCGGTCGGTGAGGCCGGCCCGGCCGGTCGCCTTGCGGATCAGCGTGAGCCGGTCCCAGCCCAGCCCGGCCGGAACCGCCCGCCCGCCGGTGAGCAGGTCGGCGACGACCTCCGCCGCGCCGGGCGTCAGCCACGGCCGCCGGTCGAGCGCCGCCGCCAGGTCCAGGCCGTGCACGCCGACCTCCACCACGCGGGTACGCAGGAACTCGCCGAGCGCCATCGCGTCGCCGTGGCGGGTGCGTACCACCCGACCCGGCGGTGCGGCGTCGACGGCGTCGAGGGCGGCCCGCCAGGCCCGGTCGAAGTCGGCCACCAGGGCCGGACCGTCGAGTTCCCGGGCCTCCCGCCGGCCGGCGTCGACGCGGGCGGCGTCCACCGGCGCGGTGAACTTGGCAGCGCCGTAGTAGGCGGCGGCGTCGACCTGCGCGCGGGGCGGAGCAGGCGCGGCGAGCATGTCGACCAGCCGGCCCGCGCCGGTGCGCACGTGGGCCAGCAGTTCGCGTACGGTCCACGGCCGGCAGGCGGTCGGGCGGTCGAGATCCGCCTCGCCGACACCGCGCAGCACCTCGCCGAGCCGCTCGCACTCGTCGCGGAACGCCGTCCGTACGCCTTCCACGGTCCTCCCCCGTCCCGCACCTTCCGCCATCGACCCTCTCACACCGGGGTTCGCCCGTTTCGGCGTCGCCCCGGCGGGTACGCGCGGCCGGGCCGACGAGAGGAGCGCCAGGGATGGCCGGAATCATGCTGCGCAGCACCGCGTTCAACGACCACGACATGCTGCCGAGCCGCTTCTCGAAGGAGGGCGGCAACGTGTCGCCGCCGCTTCAGTGGGCGCAGGTGCCGGAGTCCGCGGCCGAGCTGGTCCTCTTCGTCGAGGACCCGGACGCGGGGCGGACGCCGTTCCTGCACTGGCTGGTCACCGGCATCTCGCCGAGCGCCGACGGGGCGCCGGAGGGCGGCGTGCCGCTGGGCGGTCGCGAGTGGCCCAACGACTTCGGCACGACCGGGTGGGGCGGCCCACACCCGCCCCAGGGCGACGATCCCCACCGGTACTTCTTCCGGCTCTACGCGCTGGACCGGCCGTTGGAGCTGCCCGAGACGCCGCGGGCGGACGAGGTGCACCGCCTGCTCGTCGAGCGGGACCTCGCGAGCGGGACGATGGTGGGCACCTATTCCCGCTGAGCGGGT
Source organism: Micromonospora sp. NPDC023633 (assembly GCF_040640035.1). Taxonomy (NCBI): domain Bacteria; kingdom Bacillati; phylum Actinomycetota; class Actinomycetes; order Micromonosporales; family Micromonosporaceae; genus Micromonospora; species Micromonospora sp. NPDC023633. The sequence continues at coordinate 7,904 of NZ_JBFABB010000043.1, forward strand.
CAGCCCTTGACCCGGGGCACCAGCCGGTGCACGGCCGCGAGCACCAGCGCCATCACCACGCCCATCGTGCCGGCGATCCCGGCGGCGCTGCCGGCGTACCCGACGAGGAGCGGCCGGCGGGCCAGCTCGCTGGGCGGGGTGCCGCGCAGGTCGACCAGCCAGGCGAGGGCGAAGCCGCAGGCGACCACCGCCAGGACGCCGCCGACGCCGAGCACCGTGGCGGCGACCCGGTGGGCGTCGGCCGACTCCACCTGCGCCTGCTCCCGCTGGGTGATCAGCAGCACCAGCCCGGCCAGCGCCGCCCAGACCCCGACCACCAGGAACGCGGCCACCGCGTCGCTGGGCCGGTGCCAGCCGGCGGAGAGGGTGGCCACCCCGGCGATCGCGGCGTAGCCGGCGCCGAGGAACGCGCCGAAGACCCGTACCGTGCGCGGCAGGACGAGCACCAGGGCCACCGCGACCGACGCGGCGACCGTGGCGTGCCCGCTGGGCAGGCTGTTGCCGGCGTAGATCCGTTCGGGGTCGATGCCGAAGTCGGGCCGGGCCAGGCCGAACTTGAGCAGCTGGGTGGTGGCGTTGGCGCCGGCGATCAGCAGGGTGGCCGTGACGGCCAGGGCGATCCGGCCCCGGATCAGGGCGATGAAGCCGATCACCGCGGTCGCCGCCAGCAGCGAGACGACCGACATGGCGTTGAGGATCCGGTCCACCGGACCGTCGATGCGGTCCTGCCCGATCCGGTTGCCGGTCAGGGCGACGGTGTCGATCCACTGGCCGATCTCGACGTGCACGGCGACCCGCCAGACCGCGATGAAGGCCGCCGCCTGGACGATCGCCAGGACGACCAACCAGACCGCGGTCCAACCCCTCGGCGTCGCTCGCACCCGCACACCGTAGCGGCAGGCGCGGCCCGGTCGGCGGGTGGCCTGTCGTTCGGGGACGGCTAGGTTGGTGGCGGACGTGAGGAGGGTGCGGTGACGCGTACACCGGAGCGTGCGGCGGCCCCGACGGACCGGCCGGAGACGCTCGCGGACCTGCTCGGCGGGCGCCGGGGCGCGGTCGACGCCAGCCTGCCGCCGGTGGCGTTCGCGATCGGTTGGCTGCTCGGTGGGCACTCGCTGTGGGGCGGGGTGGGCGCGGCGGTGGTGGCCGGCGCCGCGCTGGCCGGCTGGCGGCTGCGCCGGGGCGACCGGCCGCGTTCGGTGCTGGTCGGGCTGCTGGCCGTCTGCGTGGCCGCGCTGGTCGCGTTGCGCACCGGTCGCGCCGAGGACTTCTTCCTCGTCCAGTTGCTGTCCAACGCGGCGAGCACCCTCGCCTGGGTGGTCAGCGTCGTGGTGCGCTGGCCGCTGCTCGGGGTGGTGGTGGGCGCCGCGCTGGGCCAGCGGACCCGGTGGCGGCGGGATCCGGCGCTGCTGCGGGCGTACGGCCGGGGTAGCTGGGTCTGGGCGGCGTCGTACGTGCTGCGGGTGGCGGTGTTCCTGCCGCTGTGGCTCGGCGGCCAGGTGGTCGCGCTGACGGTGGCCCGGGTCGCGCTGTCCTGGCCGCTGGTGGCGGCGGTGCTCGCGGTGAGCTGGGTGGTGGTGCGCCGGTCGCTGCCGGCGGGTCATCCGGGGCTGCGTCACCCGGTCGTCCCGGCCCCGGCTGCGGCGGAGCCGGCGGGAAAGTAAGGGAGAGGCCGCCACGGGGGGAGCGGCCTCTCCGGTGACGTACGTTACTCCGTCCCGGCCCCGCGCGTGATCCCGTGGTGGCCGGTTTTTCGGGCGTTTTCGCGCCCGGTGCATATCCGGGTGTGGTGGGGTGGGCCGGCTGCCCCGCTGCGTCGGCCGGTTGACCGGCCCACCCCGGCCTGACCGTGGGAGTCAGGCCGTCCGCCGACCGGGCGTCTGCGTTCCCCCAGGCCCGGTCGGTCCCCGGGTGGGCGGGCCGCGCCGCCCACCCGGAGGAGTCGGGTCAGCCGTTGGGGAACAGCTTGCCGTAGTCGGCGTACGCCATGGCGACGTCCGCCTGGGCCCAGAACCGGTGGTACTTGAACTCCGGCTCGGGGCCGCCGTCCAGGTACGCCTGGACCTTCGGCCAGGCCGGGTCGTTCTTGTAGAAGGAGCGGATGTCGACGAAGCTCTTGCCCGCGGCGATGGCGTCACCGTTGGGCATCGTCCCCGTCCAGCCGGGCGGCACGTAGAGGCCCTGACCGGTGCTGGCGTCGTAGACGTCGTCGAAGCGGCGGTAGTCGCCGCGCTTCTCCACCGTGGAGACGCCCTGGGCGTCGCTGGCCGCGTGCAGCGCGTCCAGCAGCCCCTTGGCGGTGTTCTTCGCCGCCACGTTGCCCGACTTCGCCGCGTACGCGATGAGGGTGCGGGCGTAGGCGGCGGCGATGCCGACGTCCTGGCCCTTCACCGTGACCTCGACGTGCAGGTTGGTGTTGGGCTGCGGGTTGGCCGGGTTCCAGGTGGTCGGCTGGCCGGTCCACTTCATGTCCGACGGGATCGACCAGTTGGTGCCCAGCGTGGTGTTGGCGATGGCCCACGGCACCCACTTGTCCAGCAGGGCCTTGGCCTTGGCGTTGCCGGTCTCCAGGTACAGCTCGGCGATGCGCTGCATCGACCAGGCCTGCATCCCGAACCACTGGTTCGACGGCGGGTCGTTGTAGACCGGGTCGACGTCGTAGTACATGCCGTAGAAGGTCGACGTGCCGGCCGGGGGCTGGCCGTAATTGCCGCCCCAGCTGTTGGTCGCGCCGCCGGCGATGCCGCCCTCGGCGGACTGGAGCCAGGTGTAGAACTCCAGCTGCCGCTCCAGGCTCTTGGTCCAGTCGGTGACCGCGGTCGGCGACTTCGGCTTGAGCTCGCTGACGTTGGTCAGCGCCCATGCCGCGAACGGGTTCTGGTAGCCGAAGTGGTTGTGGCTGGAGCCGATCCGCCACGACCAGTTCTGGTTCGGCTCGTACGCGCCGCCCCAGGCGTAGTACCAGGACATCAGGTAGTGCGCCGAGTCCTTGCCGGTGCCGGCCGGGCAGGCGGCGGCCCCGACGCAGTTGCCGATCTTCTTGAAGTACTTGTCGAACATGGCGTAGCGCAGGTAGTCACCCATCTTCGCGGCCTTGGCCACGGTGGCCGCCACGTCGGCCTCCTTGCCCTGCTCCTTGGCCCAGGTCAGGGCCCAGTACGCCGCCTGCACGGCGCGGGCGTCGGCGTCGGGGGCGTTGGTGTACTTCCACTGCTTCGCCGGCGCGTTCGCCTCCTTGATGAACAGGTCGAGGTAGCCCTTGGAGCCGCCGTGGGCGAAGGTGTCGCAGGACGGCTGCGGCACGGTCTCCCACACCGACTCCTGGGTGCCCCGCTGGAAGGTGTTGATGTACGCCGGCCGGGTGGTGCCGTCACCGCAGCGACCGAAGCCGTACGTGTTGTCCACGTCGAGCAGCCAGTGCATGCCGTAGATGTCGCCGGTGCCGTAGGTGGACTGCAGCTCCGCGCGCAGCGGGTCCTGGCCGACCGGCACGGACGGCTCCAGCTGTGACGGGTACTGGCTGGGCAGGTCGTGCTCGGCGGCGTACTGCGGGGTGCCGGCCGCGCCCGCCGTGGGCTGGTCGGCGTGCGACGGGATGATGTACTTCTCCATCACGGTCCAGGCGTTGTTGAACGGCGCCCAGTTCTGGGTCACCCGCCCGTACTGGGCCTCCAGCCAGAGCCAGAAGCTGAACGCCTCGGAGGTCGTCTCGTGGCCGTGGTCGGGCGCCTCGACGATCAGCGTCTCGATGGAGTGGTACGGCACGCCCTCGGGGCTGAAGTAGCCCGAGTTCTTGATCTTGCCGTACTGGTCGAGGAACCGCTTGACGTAGGTGTCGTCCCCGCCGCCGTTGTCGTTGTCGATCTCGGTGGCGGTGATCGCCAGCGGCGCGTAGCCGGTGGCCGAGGCGGTCAGGGTGGCGGTGCCGCCGAGCGTGTCGGCGTCCTCCGCCGCCGCGACGGTCACGTTCACCCCGGTGTTCCAGTTGCTCGGGGTCAGCGTCGCCGAGGCCGGCGAGACGGTGATGTCGGTGTCGCCGGTGCGGGCGAGGGAGACCGGCACGTTGGCCGCCGGCGCGGCGCTGAGCTTGAGGTTGACCGTGGAGCTGCCGCCCTCGGCCACGCTCACCGCGGACGGGGTGGCGACCAGCACCGGCCCGGACGCCGCCGTGACGGTGAAGGACTTCTCCGCGGTGGCGGTCAGGTTCGCGTTGTCGTACGCCTTGGCCTGCACGGTGTACGCGCCGGCGGGCAGGTCCTCCAGCGTGTAGCCGTACGGGGCGGTGGTGTCGGTGTTGACCAGCAGGCCGTTGCGGTAGAACTCGACCTTGCTGATCGTCCCGTCCGGGTCGCTGGCGGTGGCGCTCAGCGGCACGTCGGCGGGGGCCTCGAACGGGCCGGCCGGCACGCTCAGCCCGACCGTCGGCGGCTGCTGCTGCGTGCCGCCGCAGGTCACGCCGTTGACCGAGAAGGACGTCGGCTTCGCGTTGGTGCCGCTGTGCGTGCCGTTGAAGCCGATGCTGGTCGAGGCGCCGGCGCCGAGGCCGCCGTTCCAGGACTCGTTGGTGGCCGTGACCTGGTTGCCGGTCTGGCTCCACTTGGCCGACCAGCCCTGGGTCACCTTCTGGTCGCCGGGGAAGGCGAACTTCAACGTCCAGCCGTTGATCGGGTCGCCGAGGTTCTTGATGGTGACGTTGGCGGTGAAGCCGTTGCTCCAGTCGCTGGTCGCGTAGACCACGTCGCAGGCGGGGGCGGCCTGTGCGGCGCCGGCCGGCAGGGTCACCCCGCCGACGACGAGCGCGGCGGCGGCGACCATCGCCAGGCGGCGACGTCTTGCCAGTCTTCTCATGTGCGCGGTGTCTCCTCGGACCTGGCCGGGGACGAAGGGCCCCGGCGGGGCGCCCTCCCGCGAACGGGGTCCCGGGCGCCCGGGATGGTGGTCGCCCCGGCCCGAGGCCGGGGTGCGGCGGGCGGCGCCCCTGCGGGGCGGCGACTCCGCCGACTGCGTCGGATGCCGTACCGGAGACACCGGCTGCCCTCGGCGACCCACGCTTGCGCGATCTGGCTCCGCGTCGCGGTGGCGACAGTGTGCCACGCATGGAAGCGCTCCCACAATGGGCGACGACGGACTAAAGCAGCAACATGTTTCGATCTCGTTCTGGGGCTTTCACAAAGCCGTGACGGGCGTTACAGTCGCAGCATCGTCGATGGGAGCGCTTCCATCGACGGAGTTCCAACTAGAAGATCACCCGGGGCCCGTCGACGCGGAGCCCGGGGAGTCAGCCCGAGGGCTGACGGCGGGCCAGCCCGGACACCGCCGTCAGCCATCCCCGCCAACATGGAGGGAGGTGGATCCTCTAGCCACTCGCGTGGCCCGGCTCCCGCGCGACACGCACGACAGGACGCCAATTCCGCCCGTGCGCGTGCAGCAACGGTGGGGACGGGGGTTGCCCTCCCCCGTCCCCACACTAAACCCCCTTTCACGATGGGAAAAGAGGCCGACGGGACTGGCCGTGTCGCCGTTCCGACCGGCCTCGTCCGCTGTCCGCCCGTACCGCCCGGTCGACGCCCCGCGCCCCGGCGCCCCGGCGTCCCGCGGCCCGGCCACCCGAGCGCCGGCGCGCCGCCCACCCCAGCCCGCGCTCCCGCACCGCCGCCACGGGCGCACGACACACCCCTGCGCCATCCCCGGTCGCGTCCGCGCGGTCGGCCGGGCGGACGCGACCGGCCGGCGGGTCCTGCCCTATGCTGGGAGCGCTCCCGGCCCGCGGTGGCCACGCAGACCATGAGGAGAACCGATGTCGATGCCCACCCCGCGCCCGCCCCACGGCGCCGCCCCCTCCGCCACCGCCCCGACCGGCACCGGACCGGACGCCGCCGGCGCGGCGGCGGGCGACGGGATCCCGTCCGACGCCCCCGCGTCGCGGACCGACGAGACGCCCGCCGGCGGGCTGCGCTTCCCCCCGGGCTTCGGCTGGGGCGCGGCCACCTCCGCCTACCAGATCGAGGGCGCGGCCAAGGAGGACGGCCGGGGCGAGTCCGTCTGGGACACCTTCAGCCGCACGCCGGGCCGCACCCGCAACGGCGACACCGGCGACGTCGCCGCCGACCACTACCACCGGTACGCAGAGGATCTGGACCTGATGCGCGACATCGGGCTGGGCAGCTACCGGTTCTCCATCTCCTGGCCACGGGTGCAGGCCGACGGCACCGGCGCACCCAACCAGCGCGGGCTCGACTTCTACCGCCGCCTCGTCGACGGGCTGCACGAGCGGGGCATCGCGCCGATGGCGACGCTGTTCCACTGGGACCTGCCGCAGGCCCTCCAGGAGGCCGGCGGCTGGGAGTCGCGCGACGTCGCCCACCGGTTCGCCGACTACGCCGAGATCGTCTTCCGCGCGCTCGGCGACCGGGTGCCGGTCTGGCTGACCGTCAACGAGCCGAAGACGGTGGTGCAGAACGGCTACCTCGAAGGGCACCACGCCCCGGGCCGGCAGGACCCCGCCGCCGCGTACCTGGTCGCCCACCACCTCCACCTGGCCCACGGGCTCGCCGTCGCGGCGCACCGCGCCACCGGCTCCGGCCGGATCGGCCCGGCACTCAACCTGCACCCCTGCTACCCGGCCGACGACTCGCCTGAGGCGGCCCGCGCCGCCCGGCTCTACGACGGCTACGAGAACCGCCTCTACCTCGACCCGATCCTCACCGGCCGCTACCCGCAGGACGTGCTGGACGACCTCGGCCCCGACAGCCGCCTGGTGCGCGGCATCCGCGACGGGGACCTGGCGACCATCTCCGCGCCGGTCGACCTGCTCGCCGTGCAGTACTACACGCCGTACTACGTCACCGGCGACGGCGCGACGACCGGGCGCTGGCCCACCTCCCAGGCCTCCTGGCAGCAGATCCACCCCGACGGGATGTACGACATCCTGACCCGGGTGACCCGCGACTACGGCCCGATCCCGCTGACCGTCACCGAGAACGGGCTGCCCACCCCGGACACCCTCGCCGCCGACGGCACGATCGACGACGCCGGGCGGGTGACCTTCCTGCGCGACCACCTCGCCGCCGTCCACCGGGCCATCGCCGACGGCGTGCCGCTGGAGAGCTACCACGTCTGGTCCCTGCTCGACAACTTCGAGTGGGACGCGGGGTACGACGAGCGCTGGGGCCTCGTCTACGTGGACTACCAGACCCAGCGGCGCGTGCTCAAGCGCAGCGCGCACTGGTACCGCCAGGTCATCGCCGCCAACGGTCTCTGACCGTCCCGGCACCGTCCATCCCGCCGCCGGGGTGGACGGTGCCGGCGCGCCCGCCGGGCGGGCGCGCCGATCCGGTCAGCGGGGCAGGGCCTGCTGGAGCTCCGCCCGCAGCGCCGGGGTGAGCATGTCCCCCGCCTGCTTGGCCAGCCGCGCCATCTCGTAGCCGACCACGCCGATGTCGGCGTCCGAGCCGGCCAGCGTGGCCAGGATGGACCCGTCGCGCACCTGCATGACCAGGAAGTAGCCGCGCCCCATCTCGACGACCGTCTGCTTGACGATGTCCCCGTCGAACATCTGCGCCGCGCCGGCGGTGATGCTCATCAGCCCCGAGGTCACCGCGGCGAGCTTGTCGGCGTGGTCCCGGGGCAGGTGGTCGGAGATCGCGACCAGCAGGCCGTCGGAGGAGACCACGATGGCGTGCACCACCCCCGGCACCCGCTCCGCGAACCCGCTGACCAGCCAGCTCAGGTCGCGGGCCTCCCGGCTCAACGTCGTCATCGCTGTCCCCCTTCGGTGCGTACGCCGCCCGGCGGCGTGGAAATATCCGTGGTGTCCTCGGCCTCGGCCCGCCGTACCCCGCTGTAGAGCCGGGACAGCATTCCCCCGACCGCCTCCGGGTCCAGGTCGTGGCGCGCCGCCGGCTGCTCCGGCCGCCCCGGCCGGGTGACGGCGGAGAGCTGCGCCATGGGCACCCGGACGGGCAGGCCGCGCTCGTTGGTCCCGCCGGTGACCGGGACGGCCGGCGGCGTGGGCGAGGTCTGCGGTGCCGGACCGGGCGAGGGCCCCTGCCGGGACCACCAGCCCCCACCAGTCGACGCGGGCGGCCGGGTCGGGGCGAGCACGTCCTCGGCCCGGACCGGGACCGACCGGGCCTGCCGGGGCGGGAGGTCGGACCGCCCAGCCACCGGCAGCTCGCGCGCCGGCCGCGCGCCGCCCCACACCGGCGGCCGCCCGGCCACCGGCAGCTCGCCGGGCGACGGCACACCGTCCCAGGCCGCGCCGCCCGCCGCGGCGGTCAGCATCCGGGTCGGGGCGGGCGCCTCCGCCAGCAGGTCGCCGGGCAGCCGCACCCGGGCGACGAGGCCGTCCTCGCCGCCGTCCAGGCGCACCTCGACGCCGAGCCGGGCGGCCAGGTGGCTGACCACGAAGAGGCCCATCCGCTCGACCGCCGCCACGTCGGCGGCCGGCGGGGTGGCGAGGACGGCGTTCGCCTCGGCCAGGGCGGCCGGGGTCATGCCGAGCCCCTGGTCGCTGATCGCGATGACCGCGCCGGCGCCCTCGGCCCGGGCGGTGACCGCCACGACCGTGTCCGGACGGGAGAAGGAGGTCGCGTTCTCCAGCAGCTCGGCGAGGACGTGGACCAGCTCACCGACGGCGTGGCCGACGACGTGCAGGTCGGCGACGGCCCCGTGCCGCACCCGCTGGTACTGCTCGATCTCGGCGCTGGCGGCGAGCAGCATCGCGCCGAGCCCCACCGGCCGGTTCCACCGGCGGGTCGACTCGCTCCCGGCGAGCACCAGCAGGCTGTCGTCGTTGCGCCGCATGCGGGCGGCCAGGTGGTCGAGCTTGAAGAGGTTCTCCAACTGGTCCGGGTCGCTCTCCTCGCGCTCCAGGTCGTCGAGCAGCTCCAACTGGCGCTCCACGAGCACCTGGCTGCGCCGGGCGAGGTTGACGAACATCGCGTTGACGTTGCGCCGGGTGGTCGCCTGTTCGACGGCGACGTTGACCGCGCTGCGGTGCACCGCCACGAACGCCTCCGCCAGCTCGCCGATCTCGTCGAGCGAGCGGACCACCGCCGGCGGGACCTCGATCGCGGGCACGCCCCCGGTCACCGTACGCAGCCGGTCGAGGGCGTCCGGCAGCTCCAGCTGGGCGATGCGCAGCGCCTGGCCGCGCAGCAGCCGCATCGACCGGGCGATGGAGCGGCCGACGAGGACGGAGATGAGCAGGGCGACCAGCAGCACCGTGACGATGCTGCCGACGACCAGCAGCGTGGTCCGCAGCTGCGTCGCGCTCACCTCGTCGGCCTGCCGTACGGCGTCGTCGAGCACCGACGCCTCGATCCGACGGAGCAGCTCCTGACGCTGCTCGCCGGCCGCCCACCACTGTGGAGCCGGCAGCACGGTCGGCGCGGCGGCGCCGGTCGGCAGGCTCTGCTCCTCCAGCCGGGTGGCCGCCAGGAAGGCCTGGTCCACCGAGGCCTCGTCGTAGCGGCGGACCTGGTCGGCGGTGGCGACGACCCGGAACGCGCCCAGCGCGGTCAGCTGCTGGGCACGCAGGTCGGTCAGGAGCACCTGGTCCTCCACGCCGTACCGGCCGGCGCGGGCGGCCTCGTAGAGCTGGGCCCGGACCCGCGAGGAGAGCTCCTTGACCCGGGCGAGCTGCACGTAGCGCAGCACCGCGTCGCTGAGGGCGGGCCGGTCCTCGCCCGGCGAGGGCTCGGCGAGGAGGCGGAGCAGCGCGTCGACGGCCCGGTGGTAGTTGCTCAGGATGGTGTCGCTGCCCAGCACCGCCGGGGAGATCGCGGCCCGGATGTAGGCGACCTGGTCGTAGGCCTCGAGCACCTCCGAGTAGGCGACCCGCCAGGACGCGTCGGCGTCGGCCAGCGGCTCGGCGGCCCGGCGCAGGTCGCGCAGCGCCTGGTCGGTGGCGCCCTGCAACGGCTTCAGCACCATGATCGCCGCGTCCCGGTCGCCGCCCGCGCCGCCGCGGCGCAGCTCGCCCAGCTCACCGGCGGCCCGGTCGCGTTCCTGCTGGAGCTGGTGCACCAGCGCGACGATCTCCCGGCCGATGCCCACCTGCTGGGCGAAGTCGCCCAACGCGGTCGTCCGGCCGACCAGGGTGTGGGTCTGCACGCCGGCCAGCACCAGGAACGCGACCGACGGAATGACCAGCACGGTGACGAGCTTGGTGCGCATCCGCCAGTCCCGCAGCCGGAACGGGGAGCGACGGCGGTGCGGCACGACCCGGACGTCGAACCGGCGCCGGCGGTGCTGCGACACCCCGTCGTCGGACGGTTCCGGACCTGCCACACCTGCCTCCCCCTGTCCCGCGTCCGCCGCGAGCCGGGGAGCGGAGTCCATCCAACCAGGCCCGGAGGCTGTGTCAACGGGGCGGGCTGAGGTGCGACTCAGGAGGGTGAGGCGGCCTCGTCCGTCCGGACGATGGCGGCGAGCCGGGAGGCGTCACCGACGCGGCCCAGCGCCACGAGCGCCGCGCCGCTCGCCCCGACCTCCGGGTTGCGCCCGTACCAGACCGGCCGCGGCGCGAGGGCCGCGGCGAACGTCGTACGCCACCAGCGCGAGGCCGCCACCGCTCCCCCGCCGAGCACCACCTCGACCGGCCCGTCCACGCTGGACTCCAGCACGACGAGGTCGTCGGCGACGAGGTCGCACAGGCCCCGCATCAGCCCGGCCAGGATCTCCACCGCGGTGGTGCCGAAGCTCAGGCCGCCCAGCGTGCCCGAGCCGGCCGGGGCCGTCCCGGGCGGCCGGTCCCCGCCGAAGCGGACGTTCACCGGCAGGCCCCTGCCGTGCGGCACCCGGGCCAGGGCGGCCTCCAGCTCGGTGCCCTCGGGCAGCCGCAGCTCCCGGTCGGCCCAGGCGAAGAGGTTGCCGCCGGAGGAGTACGCGGCGCCGGTCACCACGTGGTCGTGGTCGACCCGGTAGCGCCAGAGCTCCTCGGGCAGCGGCGGCATGGCCTGCCCCGCCGGGACGCGCTGCACCAGCCGGACCGCCGCCGACGTGCCGACCGTCACCGCGACCCGGCCCGGCTCGACGCAGCCCGAGCCGACGTTCGACGCCGCGCCGTCGCCCACGGGGCCGGCCCAGGGCGCGTCGGTGAGCTGCGGCCAGCGCCGCGCGTACGCGGGCCGCAGCCGACCCCGCCACTGTGTCGGGGCCAGCTCGGGCAGCTCGTCGGCGCGGCTGCCGGCCAGCGCGCACGCCTCGGCGTCCCAGTCCAGCGTCCGCAGGTCCAGCAGGCCGGTGCCGGAGGCCTGGGAGATCGACATGGGTGCCGAGCCGAGCAGCTCGCCCAGCACGTACTCGGCCAGGCCGGCGAACCGGGCGACCCGGCCGCCGGTGTGCTCCCGCAGCCAGGGCAGCCGCACCGACCAGTAGCAGCGGTGCCACCACGTGCCGGTGCGCCGGTGGAAGTCCACCGGGTCGGCCGGGCCGCCCGCCCCGGCGGGCACCTCGGGGCGGGTGTCCAGCCAGGTCAGCACCGGCCCGAGGGGCGCGCCGTCGGCGCCGAGCGGGAGCACCGAGTGCCACTGCGCGGACGTCGCCACCAACGACACGTCGCGCAGGTGCCCGCCGGCGGCCAGCTCGTCCAGGCACTGCGCGAGGCAGGCCAGGTAGCCGGGGCCGTCCAGGGTGCCGGTGCCGTCGTCGCGCACGACGAGGCTCACCCTGCGCCGGGCCAGCGCGCCGGGCAGCGGGCGGGCGTCCGTGTCCAGCACTAGTCCGCGTACCGAGGAGGTGCCCAGGTCGAGCGCGAGAATGTTCATCGCGGGTCAAGTTACCCGCTGTGCCGCGCTCCGGCGTCCCAGCGGGTGGGCCGTACGCCCGATCGGCTTTCCGGGCCCCGCGCGGGGACCGTAGGGTGACCACATGCTCGCGCACCTGTCCTGCTGGTGGCCCGCCGACCCGGCGGCCATCCCCCGCGCGTAGCTTCCCACGCGGCCGCCCGACGAGGCGGCCGCCGGTCTCTCCCCGGCCCTCCCGGCCGCCCCCACCGGGCGCCGCCCGGCCCGAGGAGACCCCATGACCCACCTGACCGAGCTGCTCGCCGCCGTCGCCGGCGGCGGCGACCCCGGCCCGTTCGCGCTCGTCCGCCGCGAGGGCGCCGCCCACCTGGAGCTGTTCACCGGCACGGTACGCACGGCGGACCGGCTCGCCGACCTCCCGCTGCCCGACGGGCCGCCCGGCCCCCGCACCCTGGCGCTGGTGCCCTACCGGCAGGTCACCGAGCGGGGCTTCGCCTGCGTCGACGACGGCGTCCCGCTGGAGTTCCTCCGGATCGCCCAGCACGAGCGGATCGACCTGGCCGAGGCGCTCGCCGCGCTGCCCGACGTGCCCGTGCGCACCGCCGACGCCGGCTTCGACGTCAGCGACGACGAGTACGCCGCCACCGTCGGCCGGGTGCTCGCCGAGGAGATCGGGCGCGGCGAGGGCGCCAACTTCGTCATCCACCGCTGCCTGCGCGCCACCGTGCAGGGCCCGCCGCTGGTCGCCGCGCTCGCCGCGCTGCGTCGGCTGCTGCGGGGCGAGCGCGGGGCGTACTGGACGTTCCTGGTGCACACCGGCACCCGGATCCTGGTCGGGGCCAGCCCGGAGCGGCACGTCAGCGTCGACGACGGCCTGGTCATGATGAACCCGATCAGCGGCACCTTCCGGCACACCGGCGGGGACGCCGACCGGGCCGCGCTGCTGCGCTTCCTCGCCGACCCCAAGGAGGTCGAGGAGCTGTACATGGTGCTCGACGAGGAGCTGAAGATGATGGCCACCGTCGCCGAGCACGGCGGTCAGGTGGTCGGGCCGTACCTCAAGGAGATGTCCCACCTGGCCCACACGGAGTACCTGCTCGCCGGCCGGGGCACGAAGGACGTGCGGGAGGTGCTGCGGGAGACCATGTTCGCGCCCACCGTCACCGGCAGTCCGATGGAGAACGCCTGCCGGGTCATCGCCCGACACGAGCGCACCGGGCGGCGCTACTACGCCGGGGTGCTGGCGCTGCTGGGGCGCGACGACGCCGGCCGGCAGACCCTGGACGCGCCGATCCTGATCCGGACCGCCGAGATCTCTCCCGGCGGCGAGCTGCGGGTGCCGGTCGGGGCCACCCTGGTGCGGCACTCGACGGCCGAGGGCGAGGTGGCCGAGACGCACGCCAAGGCCGCCGGCGTGCTGGCCGCGCTGGGCCTCGGCCCGCAGGCGCCCGCAGGCGGCCCGGAGCCCGCCGTACGCCTCGCCGACGACCCGGAGGTCCGGGCCGCGCTGGCCGCGCGCAACGCGCCGCTGGCCCGGTTCTGGCTCGACCAGCGGTCGCCGGGAGCCGGCGGCCTGCCCGGCCTGACCGGCCGGCGGGCAATGATCGTCGACGGGGAGGACACCTTCACCGGCATGCTGGCCCACCAGCTGGGCGCGCTCGGCCTGGCCGTGACGCTGCGGCCGTGGCACGCCGCCGGCCCGGTGGACGCCCACGACCTGGTGGTGGTCGGCCCCGGTCCGGGCGACCCGGGCAGCGCCACCGAGCCGAAGATGCGGACGATGCGCGGGCTGCTCGCCGGGCTGCTCGCCGAGGGCCGGCCGACCCTGGCCGTCTGCCTGGGCCACCAGCTGCTCGCCGGCCTGCTCGGGCTGGCGCCGCACCGCCGGGACGCGCCCTACCAGGGGCTCCAGCGGGAGGTGGACGTCTTCGGCACGCGCCGCCGGGTCGGCTTCTACTCCACCTTCACGGCGCGCGCCGAGGCCGACCGGCTGGCCACCCCGTACGGCCCGGTGGAGCTGGCCCGGGACGAGGCGGACGGCGCGGTGCACGCGCTGCGCGGGCGGGGCTTCGCGGGGGTGCAGTTCCACCCGGAGTCGGTGCTCAGCCCCGACGGCGTGGCCGTCCTCGCGGACCTGCTGGGCGGGCTGCTGCCGGCCTCGGGCGGGGCTGCGTCGACGGCGGCCGGGAGGTTCTCGGGGGCGACCGAGCGTGCATAGTCGACCCGATCGGGGGTAGGGGTGCTGCGACCGGCGGTCCGGACGGGTCGAGAGCCCCCGCCCGGGCCGCCGGTCGCGGCGACTCAGCCACCAACCGGCAGCGCCGGTTCAGCCGGCACCGCCGGTTCAGCCGGCCAGGCCCGCCTTGAGCGCCGCACCGATCTGCACGGCCCGCTTGACGGTCAACGCGGTGGCGCCGAGCGCGACGTGGTCCGGCGCCGTCTCGCCGTTGTTGCTGGTGTGCGAGGCGCCGTAGGGGTTGCCGGCGACGAACTGGCTCGGGTCGGTGTAGCCGGGGGTCACCACGACCCCGCCCCAGTGGTAGAAGACGTTGAACATCGACAGCAGGGTCGCCTCCTGCCCGCCGTGGGAGGTGGCCGTCGAGCAGAACGCGGAATAGACCTTGTTCGCCAGCGCGCCCTGCGACCACAGCGGCCCGGTGGTGTCCATGAACTGCTTGAGCTGGGCGGCCATCACGCCGTACCGGGTGGGGGTCCCGAAGACCACCACGTCGGCCCAGGACAGGTCGTCCAGCTGCGCCTCGGGCACGTCCTGGGTCTCCAGGGCGTGCGCCGCCCAGCCGGAGTTGGAGCGGATCGCCTCGTCCGGCGCCAGCTCGTGCACCTTGCGCAGCCGTACCTCGGCACCCGCCTCACCGGCGGCCTCGCACGCCGCCTGCGCCATCTGGTACGTGATGCCGGTGGCGCTGTAGTAGATCACCGCGACCTTGGTCTGGGCAGCCATCGGGTGTTCCCTCCTCATGTCGGTCAGCTCCGGCGACTACCCGACGTTTGCGCCGTCAAACGGTCATCCGGGGTTGCGTGCCCCGGACCACCCGCCGCGAGCGATGCTGGGGACATGGAGATCAGAGCCGCCACGGCCGACGACTGGCCGCTGATCTGGCCCTTCCTACGGGAGATCGTGGCCGCCGGGGAGACGTACACCTGGCCCCGGGACGTCGACGAGGGGCGGGCCCGGACGATGTGGCTGGTGCCGCCGCCGGGCCGCACCGTCGTCGCGGTCGACCCGGACGGCACGGTGCTCGGCTCGGCGAAGCTGGCGCCCAACCAGCTCGGGCCGGGAGACCACGTCGCCAACGCCAGCTTCATGGTCGCCCCGGCGGCTGGCGGGCGCGGGGTGGGGCGCGCCCTCGGCGAGCACGTGCTGGGGCTCGCCCGCGCCGAGGGCTACCGGGCCATGCAGTTCAACGCCGTCGTGGCGACCAACACCCGGGCGGTGGCGCTCTGGCGGTCCCTCGGCTTCGAGGTGGTCGGGCGGGTGCCGGAGGGATTCCGGCACCCGGTCCGGGGCTTCGTGGACCTGCTCGTCATGCACCGCCGGCTGTAGGGATCCCGCTGCCGGCGGTAGCTCAAGATGTCCGCAAGTTTCGATGCGTTCCGTGGCCGGTCCGACCGCCGGCCGGCGATGCTGGTCGCACCGGTGCCGGCGGACCGGCAGCCGACCGGCACCGGTCACCCTGAACGGGGGATCGCGCTCCGGCCGGCAGCGTCGCCGGCGAAGCGCGATCAGGGGCTCAGCGCACCAGCGCGTCCATCAGCCGCTCCAACTCGGCCGGCGGGTCGGCGGTCAGGCCGGTGTGCACCGGCCCGGTCTGGATCATCGTGCTGCGCGGAGCGGCCAGCCAGCGGAACCGCTCCCCCAGCCGCATCCCGCCCGACGGGCCGTCGCCGGCGCACGTCCGGTCCCAGGAATCCAGCACGGCGGCCACCGCGGCCAGGTCGACCTCCGGGGCCAGCGCCCGCACCCGGCCGGCGTCCAGATGGGTACGCACGCCGAGGAAGTCCCGCCGCTGGCAGTAGAGCAGCACGCCGACGTTGACCTGTTCGCCCCGTTCCACCCGGGGCACCAGCCGGACGACGGCGTACTCGAAGGGTTCCCTCACGCCGCGCCCCCCTGCGGCAGCCAGTCGGCGGTGCGCGCGACCCGGCGGGCCAGATGGTCCACGTACGCCGCGCGGGCCGCGTCGGCGGAGTCGAAATCGGCGCCGGTCAGCCAGCCGTCGGGCACCAGGGCCAGCACCTCGCCGAGCAGGTCCCGGGTCACCCGGGGGGCCAACTCGGCGTCCGCCTCGGCCACCCTGGTGGCGTAGGACGCCAGCACGTGGTCGTCGGCCCGGTACGGCCGGTGCACCGCCGCCTGGGCGCGCGGCCAGTTGTGGTGGAAGTACAGCGACGCCCCGTGGTCGATCAGCCAGAGTTCGCGGTGCCAGACGAGCAGGTTGGGGTTGCGCCAGCTGCGGTCGACGTTCTCCACGTAGGCGTCGAACCAGAGCACCCGGGAGGCGAGCGCCGGCTCGACGGGGTGGGCGACCGGGTCGTAGCCCAGCGCCCCGGGCAGGAAGTCCATGCCCAGGTTGGCGCCGCCGCTGTTGCGCAGCAACTCCTGCACCTCCTGGTCGGGCTCGGCCCGCCCGATCACCGGGTCGATCTCGAGCACCACCAGGGGCGGTACCGCCAAGCCCAGCCGGCGGGCCAACTCGCCGCAGATCACCTCGGCGACCAGCGCCTTGGGGCCCTGCCCGGCGCCCCGGAACTTCGCCACGTACGTGCCGAGGTCGTCGGCCTCCACCACGCCGGGCAGCGAGCCGCCCTCGCGCAGCGGGGTGACGTACCGGATCCCGCAGACCTCTCGGAGCACGCGCCCACCCTAGTCGGGCGGGCGCGGCCCGGGCCGGGCGACCCGGCTGGCGGCAGTGGGCGCCGGGTCAGTTGTCGAGGCGGTCGCGCAGGTCGTCGACCTCCTGCTGGATCCGGTCCACGCCGCCCTCGTCGTTGAGGAAGGTGGTGATCCCGGCGGCGAAGGCGAGCCCGATCAGCACCGCCAGGGCGCTGAGCACCAGGCCGCCGATCGCCACGCCCCGGCCGGTCACCCCGGGCCGACCGGCCATCTTGAGCCCGACGATGCCCAGGATCACGCCGATGATGCCGAGCAGCAGGCCGATCCAGGACAGGATCACGGTCAGCACGCTGATCAGCGCGGCCACTCCGAAGACCAGGGCGAAGGCGGCGGCGGCGCTGGTCTTGGCAGATGTGCCGGCCCGACCCTCGCCGGGATGCAGCGGTACGGCGCCGCGCCGGGACGGCTCACTGGACGCAGTCATGTCGCTCCCTCCACGCGCACCGTTGCGCGTATCTCGGCCGACCGCTTTCCCACTGTGGCCGCCCCTATGCGCGTCGACGGGTCGGTGGGCGGTCCTAGGCTGGCGCCGACCTCTTGTGAAGGGAACCCGATGACGGTGGACCTCGGCCGACGCGAGGCGCTCGCGCTGCGGATGACCAGCCTGCTGCTCCGCCCGCACCCCACGGTGCGCCCGGGCGGGGTGGCCGGCGTGGTGGAGTGGTTCGGGGCCATGCAGGCGCAGGACCTGGCCAGCGGCATGTGGTCGCTCGGGGTGCGGCTGCCCGCGCTCGGCCACGCCGACGTGCACGCCGCGCTGGAACGCCGGGAGGCGCTGCGCACCTGGCCGATGCGGGGCACCGTGCACCTCGTGCCGCCCCGCGACGCCCGGTGGATGCTGGAGCTGACCGGCGTACGCTCGCTGGCCGGCGGCGCCACCCGACGCGCGCAGCTCGGGCTGACCGAGGCCGACGCGGACCGCGCGGTCGACGTGCTCGGCGCCGCGCTGGCCGGCGGCGGCCGGCTCACCCGGGCGCGGTGCCTGGCCGCGCTGCGGGCGGCCGGCCTCGACACCGGCGACCAGCGCGGCTACCACCTGCTCTGGTACGCCAGCGTCCGCGGCGTCACCTGTCTCGCGCCCAACGTCGGCACCGAGCAGACCTTCGCCCTGCTCGACGAGTGGGTGCCCGACCCGCACCGGCCGGAGCGCGACGAGGCCCTCGCGATCCTCGCCCACCGCTACGTGCGCTCCCACGGGCCGGTCACCGCCCGGGAGTTCGCGGGCTGGACGGGGCTCACCCTCACCGACGCGCGCCGGGGCTTCGCGGCGGCCGGCGACGCCCTGACGGCGGTGCGCGTCGACGGGGAGGAGGCGCTGGTCGACGCCGCCCTGCTGGACGCGCCCCGCGAGCCGGTCGACGACCTGCTGGTCCTGCCCGGCTTCGACGAGTACCTGCTGGGCTTCAAGGACCGCTCGCTGATGCTGGATCCCGACCACGCCGACGCGATCGTGCCGGGCCGCAACGGCGTCTTCCAGGCCACGGTCGTGCGCGACGGGCGGGTCGTGGGCACCTGGAAGCGCGTGGTCGGCAGGACCCGGGTGACGGTCACGGTGTTCCCGCTGGCGCCCCTCGACGAGCGCACCCGGGCCCGCGTGGCGGGCGCGCTGGGCCGTTACGCCGGCTTCCTGGGCCTGCCGCCCCAGGTCGACTGGGCGGGCTGACCGGCCGGCCGCGGGGCCGTCCCAGTGGTCCCACGGATCCCGCCGGTCCCAGTCGCCCCACCGCGTCCGCTCGGCTCCCGGTGCTGCTCCTATTCGGCGGGCCGTCGACGAATCCGTCCCGGCCGGACGGGTATCCGGGCCGTGAACCGAGAGGGAGGTAGACGACCATGAGGCTCAGTGAACAGCAGGCCAACTCGCTGTACGGACAGGACGTCAAGGACCGCTCGGGGTCGAAGATCGGGAGCGTGGGCCAGATCTGGGCCGACGCCGCCGGTGAGCCGACCTGGGTCAGTGTGAAGACCGGTCTGATGGGCCACAAGGAGTCGATGGCTCCGCTGGAGAAGGCCCGGATCACCGACAGTGGGCTCGCGGTCGACTACGACAAGTCCACCGTGAAGGACGCTCCTGCCGTGGACGCCGGCACCGACCAGCCGCTGGACACGGCGCAGATCGAGCAGCTCTACGCCCACTACCGCCTGACGCCGCAGGCCCCGCGGGCTCCGCAGCCCCCGCCGACCGCCGGTCGGGGACGGGCGCCGGCCGCCGGCGAGGACCTGATCCGGTCCGAGGAGCGGATGCGGGTCGGCACGGAGAGCCAGCCCGCCGGTACGGCACGGCTGCGCAAGTACGTCGTCACCGAGGACGTGCACACCACCGTGCCGGTCGAGCACGACGAGGTGTACGTGGAGCGGGAGCCCATCGCCGCCCGTGACGCGCGTGGCGTCCGCGCCGACATCGGCGAGGCCGAGCAGGAGATGACCCTGCGGGCCGAGCGGCCGGTGGTCGGCAAGGAGACGGTGCCCGTCGAGCGGGTCCACCTGGCCAAGGACGAGGTCGTCGAGCAGCAGGCCATCGACGACCAGATCCGCCGGGAGCGGGTCGACGCCGACATCCCGGAGCGGAGCCGGCGCCGTCGCTGACCGCTGAGACGGCAGACGGGCGGGTGGGTCGGTACGACCCACCCACCCGTTCCGTCGTACCTCAGTCGCCGAGTGCGCCGGCCGCCCGGCCCTCGTGCAGGGTCAGGTTGCGCCCGTTGGTCGGGTCGAACAGGTGGATCTTCTCCAGGTTGAACCAGACCCGCCGGGTCTGCCCCTCCTCGACCGGAGACTCGGCCGACAGCCGGGTCACCAGGCTGGCGCCACCGCCGCTGAAGTCGGCTCCCGCGTCGGCCGCCAGCTCCTCCAGCTCGGCGGCGCTGGCCCGCTCCCCCTCGACGCTGAAGTAGACGTACTTGTCGGAGCCCATGGACTCGACGATGTCGACCGGCGCGTCGAACTCCAGACCCCGGCCGCGGGTGTCGTCGTCGATCAGCGCGGCGTCCTCGAAGTGCTCCGGCCGGATGCCGAGGATCAACTCGCGCGGGGCGTCGGCCCCCTCCAGCTCACGCCGGATCCGCTCGCCGATCGGCACGTCGCCCAGCGCCGTACGCAGCCGGCCGTCCTCGACCGCGGCGTGCAGGAAGTTCATCGACGGCGAGCCGATGAAGCCGGCGACGAAGAGGTTGCGGGGGTGGTCGTACAGCTCCTGCGGCGGACCGACCTGCTGCACCGCGCCGCCCCGCATGATCACGACGCGGTCGCCGAGGGTCATCGCCTCGGTCTGGTCGTGGGTCACGTAGACGGTGGTGGTGCCGAGCTTCTTCTGCAGGCGCGACACCACGGTGCGCATCTGCACCCGCAGCTTGGCGTCCAGGTTGGACAGCGGCTCGTCCATCAGGAACGCCTTGGGCTGCCGGACGATCGCGCGGCCCATCGCGACCCGCTGGCGCTGGCCGCCGGAGAGGTTGGCCGGCTTGCGGTCCAGCAGCGCGGAGAGCTCCAGGACCTTCGCCGCCTCCTCCACCTTCCGGTGGATCGTCTCCTTGTCCAGCTTCGCCAGCCGCAGCGGGAACGCCATGTTCTCCCGGACGGTCATGTTCGGGTAGAGGGCGTAGGACTGGAACACCATCGCGATGTCCCGGTCCCGGGGGGCCTTGTCGTTGACCCGCTGGCCGCCGATGCGCAGCTCGCCCGAGCTGATGTCCTCCAGACCCGCGATCATGTTCAGGGTGGTGGACTTCCCGCAGCCGGACGGGCCGACCAGGATGACGAACTCGCCGTCGGCGATCTCCAGGTCGACGTCGGCCACCGCGACGGTCCCGTCCGGGAACTTCTTGCTCACCTTGTCGAGCACGATGTCAGCCATGAGTACCACCTATCCCTTGACTGCGCCGGAGGTCAGGCCGGAGACGATGCGGCGCTGGAAGAAGAGGACGAACAGGATGATCGGAACGGTGATCACCACGGCGGCGGCGCAGATCGCCCCGGTCGGGTCCTCGAACTGCGACTCGCCGGTGAAGAACGACAGCGCCACCGGCACCGTGCGGGCCCGCTCGGTGGAGGTCAGCGTGATGGCGAAGAGGAAGTCGTTCCAGCAGAAGATGAAGACCAGGATCGCCGTGGTGAACAGCCCCGGCGCGGCCAGCGGGGCGATGACCCGCCGGAACGCCTGGGCCTGCGTCGCGCCGTCCATCTTCGCCGCCTTCTCCAGGTCCCACGGGATCTGCTTGAAGAACGCCGACAGCGTGTAGATCGCCAGCGGCAGCGCGAAGGTGATGTAGGGCAGGATCAGGCCCGGCCAGGTGTCGAAGAGGCCGAGCTGCCGCTCGATCTCGAACAGCGGCGACACCAGGGACACCTGCGGGAACATCGCGATCAGCAGGGAGACCCCGACCAGCAGCCGCTTACCGGGGAAGTCCAGCCGGGAGATCGCGTACGCGGCCATGGCGCCGAGCACCACGGCGATGACGGTGGCGATCAGCGCGATGCCGATCGAGTTGGCCAGGGCCCGGACGAACTGGTCGGTGGAGAAGATCGTCCGGTAGTTGTCCAGCGTCCACTCCTGCGGGATGAACTTCCCGTCGGTCAGGGTCGCCGGGGTCTTGAACGACAACGACATGATCCAGAGCACCGGCACCAGCGCGAAGACGACCACGATGGCGTCCAGCAGGCCCCAGCGCAGCTTGGCCCGGGTGGTGGTGTCAGCCATCTCAACGCCTCTCCCCGTCGTCGCTGCCGGGGGCAGCGGTACCGAACAGCTTCACGAAGACGAAGGCGATGACCGCCACGGTGAGGAAGATCAGCACCGACATCGTCGACCCGATGCCGAGGTTCAGGCCCCGGATCAGGTTGTTGTAGGCGAGCATCGACACCGAGGAGGTCTCGTTGCCGCCCGCGGTCAGCACGAAGATGTTGTCGAACACCCGGAACGCGTCCAGGGTGCGGAACAGCAGCGCGACCAGGATCGCCGGCTTCATCACCGGCAGCATCACCTTGGTGAACCGCTGCCAGGAGGTGGCGCCGTCGGTGGAGGCGGCCTTGAGCAGGTCCTCCGGCACCAGGGCCAGGCCGGCCATGAGCAGCAGCGCCATGAACGGCGTGGTCTTCCAGATCTCGGCCAGCATGATGATCGCCAGCGAGCTGGCCCGCTCGGTCAACGGCGCGCCGTCGCTGAACAGGTTGGCCAGGTAGCCGGTGCCCGGCGTCCACGCGTACCGCCAGGAGAAGGCCGCGACGACCGTGACGATGCCGTACGGGATCAGCGCGGCGGTGCGCACGATGCCCCGGCCGACCAGCGTGCGGTGCATGATCAGCGCCAGTCCCATGCCGAGCACCAGCTCGACGGCGACGGTGACCACCGTGATCAGCGCGGTGACCCCGAAAGCCGTCCACCAGAACTCGTTCGTCAGCACGGTGACGTAGTTCTCCAGCCCGACGAACTCGCGCTCGGCGGGGAAGCGCAGGTCGTAGCGCTGGAGCGACAGCCAGACCGAGTAGATGATCGGGTACGCGGTCACCAGCACCATGACCAGCGCGGCGGGCGCGCAGAGCAGCCAGCCCAGCCGGCGCTCGGCCTTCTTGTTCTCGCTCAGCGGCGCCTTGCCGCCCCGACCGGCGCGCTGCGCCGGCACCCTGGCCTCTTGGCCGGACCGGGCGGCGGTCTCGTCGGCGGTCACGTCGGCGCCCGCCGGCGTGGCGTTCACGCTCATGCCGCCACCTCCCGGCGGTCGGCGTCGAGGCGCGGGGTGCGCTCGCTCACGGCAGGACCCCCTTCGATTCGAGGGCGTCGGCGATGGCGTCGCGCAGCTCGTCGGCGGTCTGCTCGGGCCGGATCGCCGACGGCGGCGACAGGATCGCCGACATGACGGTGGAGATGCTCTGGTACGCCGGGGTCAGCGGCCGGACGGCCGGCTCCTTGAGCTCCTCGAGGATGGTGTCCTTCATCGGGTACGCCTCGGCCATCTCCGGGTCGTCGTAGACCTTCTCGATGGTCGGCGGCACCCCGTCCTTGACGGCGGAGAACTTCTGGTTCTTCTCGCTGCGGATGCACCGGGCCGCCTCGAAGGACTCCTCGGGGTGCTTGGAGTAGGCGCTGACCGCCATGTTGATGCCGCCGATGGTGACCTTGCTCGGGGTGTTCTCGTCGACGCCCGGGATCCGGGCCCAGCCGACCTGCTTCGCCAGCTCCGGGTTGGCCTCCTGCATGGCCGGGTAGACGAACGGCCAGTTGACCTGGAACGCGCCGTCGCCGGACTGGAACTCCAGCCGGACCGGGTCCTCGGTGGCGTTGCTGAACGACGGCGACGTCACGCCCGACGTGGCGAAGCGCTGGAGCTGCTCCAGCGCCCGCACGGTGCCCGCGTCCATCACGGCCTGCTTGCCGTCGTCGCTGAGGATCTTGCCGCCGGCGCTCTCGGCGAGGGTGTTGTAGAGGACGACCAGCCCCTCGTACTGGGCGCCCATCGTGAGCACCTGGTACGGCTTGCCCTGCTGCTTCAGCTCCTGGGCGATGGAGATCATCTGGTCCCACGTCTTCGGCGGCTGCGGCACCAGGTCCTTGCGGTACCAGAGCAGTTGGACGTTGGTGTTCTTCGGGGCGCCGTAGAGCTTGTCGGCGTACCGGGCGGTCTCCAGCGGGCCGGCGAGGGTGCCCTGCTCGACCTCGGCCCGGTCCTGCCCGGTCCACTCCCTGATCCAGTCGGCGCTGGCGAACTCCTGGGTCCAGGTGACGTCGAGGCCGAGGACGTCCATCCCGCTGTCCTGCGCGGCCAGCCGGCGGACCAGCTGCACCCGCTGGTCGTCGGCCTGCCGGGGCAGCACCCGGTAGACGATCTCGTAGCGCCCCCGGGCCTGCGCGTTGCAGTCGTTGACGACCTTCTGCAGGTTCTGCTCCGGCGGGTAGTACAGGTTGATCGTGGGCGTACCGCCGTCCCCGCCGGAACCGCAGGCGGCCGCCATCGGCGCCACCAGCGTCAACGCCGCGGCGGCGGCCACCGCGCGCACGCGCGGCCGCCGTCGGCGTCGGGCCTTGTCAGGGTCGCTCATCACCCCTCCCCTCGTGTCGGCCAAAGGCCGGGGTGAGGCTCCGCGCCCCGGCGCACGGCAAGCCGTTCGGGCCGTCTGACCAGCGGTTCCGTCGCCCCGGACGTTTCGTGGCCACACACTGCCCGACCTGCGAAGTTGCGAAACCTGACGCTGGTGGGACGGCGCCGACATCGCCGGGTGTGGCGCGGATCACGCCGTGCGGGCCGGCCCGGCCGACCGTAGGCTCGGCCGATGGACGCCACCTTCTTCCTCGACCCCGCCTGCCCGTGGACCTGGCGCACCTCCCGCTGGCTCGTCGCCGTCGCCGACGCCCGGGGCCTGCACATCGAGTGGCGGGCGTTCAGCCTGGCCATCCTGAACTCGGGGCGGGTGCCGCCGGAGCACGCCGAGGCGATGGCCGCCTCCAGCCGGGCGCTGCGCCTGGTGGAGGCGCTGCGCGCCGAGGGCCGCAACGACGACGCCGCGCGGTTCTACGCCGAGATCGGCGCCCGCAGCCACGACGCGGGCAATCCGCTGTCGGCGGCGATCGTGGACGCGGCCGTCGAGGCGGCGGGCCTGGGTGCCGCCGCGCCGGCACTCGACGACGACCGCTGGGACGAGGCGGTACGCGAGTCGCACGCCCTGGCGTACGCCTCGGCCGGCCCGGACATCGGCGCGCCGGTGCTCATGGTGCCGGGCGCCGAGCGGGGCATCCACGGCCCGATCCTGACCGAGGTCCCCGGCACCGACGACGCCCTGACGATCTGGGACTCGCTGCTCCCCCTCATCCGGATGCCCGCCTTCCACGAGGTCAAGCGCGCCCGCCACTGACCCTTCGCCGACACCGTCGTGGCCATCCCCGGTCGGGGGCGCCCTACCCGCGCGAGACGGGGTGACCGGCTGCCCCCGGCCCGGGCCTGACCCGGCGCCGGTTGGTCATGGCGCGTACCAGCAGGACCACCCAGCCGATCGGGGCGAGCGCGCCGGCCGCCGCGAGCCCGGTGAAGAGCAACCAGGTGTCGCCGCCCCGGGCGGCGAAGACGCCCCTGCGGGCGCCGGTGTCGCGGGCCGCGACGGTGGCCCCCGGGGTCAGCCTCTCCGGCCCGTCGTAGACGACGACGTCGTGCCGCGGCGTCCCGCCCCCGTCCGGGACGAAGTCGCCGTGCCAGACGCAGTTGCGGCCGCACCTCTCGTGCAGCGCGGTGAAGGTGCCCGCCGTGCCGCCACCGGACTTCGCCTGCCAGGCCGGGGCGACGTCGGGCACGCCGAGGGCCAGCCCGAGGAGTGCGAGGAGGGGAAGCCCCAGCCAGAGCAGGAACCTCATCGCCCAGTTGGTCGCCCCATCCGCCACGGCCCCACCGTAACAAGATCGCGCCCCACCTCGTTGATCATGAGGTTGGCGGTGCGTCTCGTCCGTTTCGTCCCGGCCAACCTCATGATCGACAACGGGGGTGGGCGGGCGGCCACCCAGGGGCGGGCGGAGCGCCCCGATCGGTGGGTTCTCGCGGGAATCCCCCTCCGCCGCCGGACCGGTTGGGCAGGATCGTCCCCAACGAGGAGGTGCCGTCGTGCAGGACACCCGCGCTCTCGCCCTGACGTTCGAGGTGGGCGGCCTGCCGCCGGTCAGGACCGAGGCGCTGTCCATCTTCGCCGCCGGGCACCGGCAGGCGACGAGGGTCCGCGCCCTGCTCCAGGCGGCCTGCGCCGCGGCCCAGCGCGCCGGCTGGACCCCGCTGTCCGGGCCGGTCGAGGTGGACCTCGTGCTGCGCTGCCCGCCGGGGCACCGCACCTCCGACGCCAGCAGCCTGCTCGGCGGGGTGTGCGCGGTGCTCCAGGACAAGAAGCGGGTGGCCAGCATCGGCCTGGCGCACCTCGGCGTCCTGGTGGACGTCGCCCTCTACGACGACGACCGGCAGATCCGCCGGCTGTCGTACGCGGAGAAGCCGGCGGAGGACTTCTCGTACCAGGTCCGGGTGGCCGCCGTACCGCACGTGGTTTGACCGACGGCCGCGGTGGGGTACCGCGGACGCCGACGAAGGGAGCGCCGATGTCGGAGCCACATGTCACGCTGAACCCTCGCGGGCTCGATCCCGTGCAGCAGAAGCTGCAGGGCCCGCTGGAGGACCAGCTGACCTCGGCGCTGCAGGCCGCCACGGAGCGGATCAGCGCCAGCTACGCCGGCGAGCCGGTGGAGCAGATCTGCCAGCGGCTGCTCGACGAGACGCGCTCGGGGCTGCACCCCGACATCGCCGCCGGCTTCAACCCGGACATGGACGAGTTCTGCCGGGTGGCCGTGGCGATCGTGCGCGGCGAGGTCTCCTGAGGCACGGGCGCCAGGACTCTCCGGCGGCCCCTCAGGCGGCGACCGGGTCGCCCCGCCACGCCGTCAGCGGGTGCGCCGGGAGGGCCGGCTCGCCGGCCAGTTCGGCGGCGTACTCCCGGACCAGCGCCGGCAGCCGGTGGACCCCGTGCTCGTCCCGGCTGGCCAGGTGCGCGTCGGCCAGGTCGTCGAGGGTACGGTGCAGCCGCGCGGCGGAGATCCCGAGCTGCCGGGCGACCCGCTCGGGCTGGAGCAGGGCGTCGGGCGTCGCACCGAGCAGGGCGAGAATGCGGCCGGCCACCTCGTCGTCGGCGCGGACAGCGGCGACGACGGTGGTCAGGCTGGCCCGCACCGACAGGTCCTCGTAGTCCAGCAGGTCCAGCCGCTCCCGCCCGTCGGCGAGCTGACCGACCAGGGCGTCCACCGACATGCCCGGTCGGGCCGCCAGGCGCGTGCCGGCGACGCGCAGCGCGAGCACCGATCCGGCGCAGAGACGGACCAGCTCGCCGGTGGCGGCCGGGTCGACGGCCAGCCGCTCCGCTGCGGCGAGCGCCGCCAGCAGCTCGCGCGCGCCGGGGGCGGCGAGCGGGCGCAGCGTCACCCGCCGTACGCCGTCCAGGCTGCCCAGCCGGCGCTGTCCGACCACGACCAGGCCCGGTCCGGGCCCGGCCGGCAGCAGCGGGAGGACCTGGGCGGCGCGGGTGACCCCGATCGCGCGCAGCACCCGGGCCAGCACCTCACCCGGCGTCATCTCGCCATCGGCGACTACATCCGCTGGCGCAACCACCGCGCCAAACCGAAATCCGGATTCGCCACCGGCTCCAAGATCCGCCACCCAGATTACCCGTTCAAGGCTGCATGACGAGGCACTAGCGACTTGTGAACCGCCGGCATTTCTCCGACTGACCATTGCCTTACGGCCCGAACTACGACGAGTGCACGCCGACTCGACCCGTTGAAGCCAATTATGCGTCAGCCTCGATGACCGGCGATGGGTTGGGAAAATTTGGCGGTAGACCGTCCGCCTCCGGGGGAATGTCCCCGCGTATCTTCCCTGCGAGATAGCGGGTCAGGCTCCCATTGTATTCATTCCAGTCATCGTTATGGCCGCTGACGAGGACAGTCCACAACTCTGGGTCGATGCCTACTGTCCGCCAGTAGAAGACGTCACCTTCTGCCGAGTCGCCCCATGGGATAAGACCATTGGGAGCGGGGAATGGAACATACCCGTGCGACATCCCGGCGTCATGCAAGCCAGCCAGGTTACGTAGCAGTTCCTGCATGCCGCGAATAAAGTATCTCTCCTCTCCGGGGGACGGTATGTGCAGGCCCAGGAAGTCGTCTACCGTGAAGGACGGGTAGGCCTCCGCGAGGGCAACGAAGTCCGAGGGGAAAATAGCACCCACCTCGCGTCGGATGAACTCCCAGTCAATGAACCGACGGCCATCTGTCCGGATACACTGCAAGGCCGGGAGAGCTTCTTCCAATTCTCGCAAACTCAACAGGCCACCTGGCTTCCGGGAACGTTGTTTACAGTTATGTTGAAGGACCGCCGGTGACCCACCGGCCCCGGCGGGTCACCGGCAGTCGTTCGGGGAACAGCCGTCCGCTGGATGGAGGTGCCTCGACCCCGCTCAGCCTGTCACGCCAGGAACCGTCCGACGACGAAACATGAGGGTGGGCCCACCGCAGCGGCGAGCCCACCCTCTGGGTCACAACGGTCCGGTCATCCTGTCTGGCCCACGAGCTCCGGCACCGATCGGTCGATGCTGATCGTGAGCGGACCGTCCGGCTCGAATCCCGGAACACCCACAGCCCGGTCGACCGACGCCAACCATCCCGGAAGCGCCGACTCGATCAGATCGATGGATGTCGTCAGCGGCGAGTACTCGACGCCGAGGGCACGAACCTCGCCAGCCACCTTGATGCCGACGAACTCCCACCGGGCATCGGCCCGGTCGACGGCACGCAGGGTCAACTCCGCCTCATTCACGGCAGCGATGAATGCTTCCGTGTCACGGATCACCTCGAGACCGGCACTGCGGTTGACAAATGTGAAGACGTCCTCCACCTGCCCATCGCTCGACAGATACGACCTGAGGTCGGCTGCCTTCCTCGCCGAGGCGAGGTCGGCGTCGCGCAGCCAGGTGGACTTTCTCAAGCAGAAGGTCGGTCCGGTCTCTTCCGACTCCTGTCCCGGCAGGGAGTCGGTCCGGTAGACCCCCGTGACGGAAACACGCGGGCCCTCATCGATCATGGCCGTCAGCCAGGGCTGGAACAGGAGTCGGTCCCCCGAGAAGGAGGCGCTGACCATCCGAATGCCGGCCAGCTTTGCCACGGCGATGCGCTTGAGCGTGCCGACGTTCGGCAGAAGGCGAGCCGGTCGCATCACGACGAAACCGGGGTACCCGGCCGCCGAACCCTCGCCCTCGCCCATGGGCCCTCCTTCCTGCTACACGTCAGAACGTGGGCCCCGGGGTCGCATCCTATGGAGCGGGTAGTGGCGTACGAAGATGTACGCCACCACCCGACCGACCAACTCCAGAGCACTTCGAGAGGTCATCTCGTCAGGTCGTCTCCGGGCCGATCATCAAGATGATCATCTCGCTCTCCCCGCCAGCCACGGCAGCCGACTGCGCCGGTGAGAGACCCAGGTGTCCCGGCGGTTCGAGACCCTGCTTCAACTTCTTCACGGTGACCGAGCAAGTGTCGGCCGCCAACCGCACCTCGCCTTCGGCAATCACCACATAGGGGCCACTCGGCCGCTGCGGAACCGGCGCCAGTGACAGTTCCCCGGCCGGATCGAGCCTCACCTTCTCCGCTCCGCCTGTCGATGCCGGACAACGAATCCCACTTCCAACCAGGTCCGGTCCTCGTACTGCTGCGTCTGGGCATATTCGTCGATGGTGAGCCCTCGGGCACACCGCTGCACGCTCTCGCTGGGGCGGGTGGCGGCCTGACAGGCCGCCAACCCCAACGACGTCACCAGCAGCGATGCCGAGATGACCCGCCATCCCGACAGCGCCCTCACATGATCAGGCATCCGGAGCAGGGCCTCGCCGGACCAAGGGACATCCCGTAGGCCGCCACCTGACTGAAGAAGTTGTAGCCCGGACGTACATCCTGTCCATTTAGAGCGCTTGCCGGGGAGCTCCCTGACCCGCTTCTGCGGGGTCAGACCTTCGCCTGCGGCGCCTTCTCCTGCACCGCCAGGCCGGCGCCGCCCACCTCCGGCCTCGCCGGGCGCGAGCCGCTGTCGACCAGCCCCTTCGCCGCGCCGCCGAGCCGGGACAGCAGGCCGTCGTCCTTCGCCGCGGTCGCGGCCTTCTCCGGTTTCCGGTCCGACAGGACCTGGGTCCCGCCCACGGTGGCGGCCAACGCCACCACCAGGCCCGCGATCAGCGGCCCTCGCAGTTTCCTCTTCACCCGTCACCCTCCGGTCGGGGGCCAATACGACGGGTAGAAGCTAGGAGGGCCGCGCATACCAAAAGCTATCGTCCGGCTACCGGGAGGATCGGTCGGTCCACGACCGCCGGAACGAAGTGGCGACGCCCGCGGTGGGCGCTCCGCGGCCTCCCCGGTCACGCGTCGCCGGGGCATCGACGGTTGGCATCACCAGGTCGGCGGGCCGGAGGTTCTCCGGCCAGCGGGCGGCCGGCGCGCGCTCCGGTGGCAGCAGGTGTTCCGCCGTCAGGCGGCGTGGCGGAGGGGCGATCCGCCGAGGGTGTCAGGACCGGGGCCGCAACTCCCCGGTCCTGCCCCCAGCCGTCCGGCGTGGTAGCGGACGCACCGGATGAGCGCGTGGGCGTGGCACGCCGCCCACGCCGGGCTCAACGCGGCGAGCCTGCCGCCTGCACTCAGCTCCATGGTGCCCACCTGCCGGACTTCGGCACGCTCCCGACTCACCCCGAAGAGCCGTGAGCGCCGAATCAGGCTAGGCGTGCCGCCGGGGCCCCGACAAGGACGACCGGGGCCGACCCAGGGTGATTGATGTCAAGGTGAAAAAGCGGCATGTCGACGTAACGCGGCCCTGTGGAGAAGCGCTGTTTCCGGTCGAGGCGGCCACTGTGTTCGGTGCGCCCCGCGCCGCTCCCCCACGCGCGGGCACGGGCTCAGAAGTGGCGCAGCAGATCGGGGAAGGCGGACAGCCGCAGCACCCCCGGGTCGGCCGGATCCAGCTCGTCGTGCTCCAACACCCAGGTGTTCTCGTTGGGGATGAACACGGCGTTCAGCCCGGCGGCGCGGGCGGGCCGGATGTCGGACTTCGGCGAGTTGCCGATCATCCAGGTGACGGCGGGGTCGACGCCGTGCTCCCGGGTCAGCCACCGGTAGGTGTCGACGTCCTTCTCCCGCACGATGTGCGCGGCCCGGAAGTGGTGCAGCAGCCCGGAGGCGTCGAGCTTGCGCTGCTGCTCCTCGCGGTCGCCCTTGGTCAGCAGCAACAGCTCGTGTCGGGTGGCCAGGGCGTCCAGCGCCTCGGCCACCCCGGGCATCAGCTCCACCTGGTGCGCGACCAGGGCCGCCGCCAGGTCCTCGATCTCGCGCCGCTCCGCCTCGGTGGCGGGCCGCTGCCGAAGCCGCTCCAGGCACTCCCCCAGGCTGCGCAGGAACACCTTGCTGCCGTAGCCGTGCGCCACCGCGTTGGCCCGCTCGATGTCGTCCAGGATGGCCCGGGTCTCGGCCCGGTCGAGGGTCGGATGGTCCAGCCACTCCAGGAAGTCGTCGATCACCCGCTCGAACAGGACGTTGTTCTCCCAGAGCGTGTCGTCGGCGTCGAAGACGAGCACCTGCCCGTCGCGGCGACGGGTCGTGTTCCCCATGACTTGTCCTCCCCGTGGTGGCCGGGGGCCACGGTACTGCGGCCCCGCCGGCCCGGTCAGCCGGGTTTCGGCGGGGGCCGCGCCTCCGCTCGCCGCGGCCGCCCGCACGCCCCTGCCGGCCGCGTCGGACGCCGACCGAGTGGCCGGCAGCACGGTGACGACAGGCGCCGTCCGAGCGGGCGGCGGCGGGTCGTCGGGGTCGGCTGGCGGGGCGCCGGTGGCGAGCCGCCGGATGTCCGGGCTCACGGGCCGGCGAGCAGCCTGGCCATGATCATGTCCTCGCGCTGCTCCTGCTTGTCCGGGCGCAGCCGCCCGCCCCGGGTGAGCATGACCGTGCCGTGCAGCAGCGCCCAGCCGAGTTCGGCGAGCGTGTCGGGATCGCGGCCGGCGGCCAGCGGCGCCAGGGCGGCGCGCAGCTCGGCGAAGGCGGCCCCGGGCGCGCCCGGCCCCGGGTCGCGGCCCAGGGTGAGGTCCGAGGTGTGGGCGAGCATCGCGTCGTAGACCTCGGGATTGGCGTACGCGAAGTCTAGGTAGGCCGCCACCACGGCCGGCCAGTCGCCGCCGTCCGCCCCGCCGGTGGTGGTGGCCCGGGCGGCGGCGAGCGCGGCGGCCAGGTCGGCGAAGCCGCGCACCGCCACGGCGGACATGAGCGCGGCCGGGTCCGGGAAACGGCGGTAGAGGGCCTCGATGTCGACGCCGGTCCGCTCGGCCAGCCGGCGGTGGGTCGCCGCCGCCCACCCCTCGGCCTCGGCCAGCTCCCGGGCGGCGAGGACGACGCGCTCACGCTCGGCCGCTTCGGCGTCTGCTCCGTCTGCTGGCGACACCCCGCCGATGCTAGTGAGCGTCACCGCCCGTGCCGGGCTCGCGACGGATTGGCGACTCTCCGGCAGGTGCTTCTCGGACACGACGGCTCCGGCCCGACGGCGGGCGGCCCCGGCCGGGGCCGCCCGCCGTCGGGGGCGTCCCGGCCTCAGCGGCGCAGGGTGAGGATCAGGTCGGCGACCAGGGCCGTCCAGCCGGTCTGGTGCCAGGCGCCCAGCCCGGCGCCGTTGTCACCGTGGAAGTACTCGGGGAAGCAGATCAGGTCCCGCCAGTCCGGGTGGGTCTGGAAGAGCTGGGCGGCGCCGTAGATCGGCCGACGGCCCCAGCCGTCGCGGGTGAACAGCGAGATCAGCCGCGCGGAGAGGTCGTCGGCGATCTCGTCGAGGGTCCGCTTCACCCCGGAGCGGGTCGGATACTCCACCTGGAGGTCGTCGCCGAAGAAGGCGGCGTAGTCGCGCAGCGCGCTGATCAGCAGGAAGTTGGTCGGCATCCAGATCGGGCCGCGCCAGTTCGAGTTGCCCCCGAACAGGCCGCTGGTCGACTCGGCCGGCTCGTAGCCGACGCTGAACTCCTGGCCGCCGAGGGTCACCGAGAACGGCTTGTCGAGGTGGGCCCGGGACAGCGTGCGCAGGCCGTACTCGGAGAGGAACTCGTCGGTGTCGAGCATCCGGGCGAGCAGCCGGACGATCTGCTCCGGGCCGACCATGGACAGCAGCCGGTGCTGGCGGCCGTCGGGCCCGAGCCGCCGGGCGCCGATGACGTCGGCGTACTCGGGGCGGTTGGTGAGGAACCAGCGCAGCCGGGCGTGCAGCTCGGGCAGCCGGTGCAGGGTGCGGGCGGTGAGCCGGGTCGTCGCGGCCAGCGGCAGCAGGCCGACGACCGAGCGGACCTTCAGGGGCACCTTCGTGCCGTCGGCGAGCCGCAGCACGTCGTAGAAGAACGCGTCCTCGGCGTCCCACAGGCCCTGCTCGTACGCGGCGGCGGCGATGTAGGCGAAGTGCTCGAAGAACTTGGTGGCGGTGTCGACCCAGGTGCGGTCGTGCTCGGCCAGCACGACGGCGATGTCGAGCAGGTTCAGCGCGTACATGGCCATCCAGCCGGTGCCGTCGGACTGCTCCAGCACCCCGGCCACCGGCAGCGCCGCCGACCGGTCGAACGGGCCGACGTTGTCCAGCCCGAGGAAGCCGCCCTCGAAGACGTTGTTGCCGCCGGTGTCCTTGCGGTTGACCCACCAGGTGAAGTTGAGCAGCAGCTTGTGCATCACCCGGGCCAGGAAGTCGTGGTCCCGGCTGCCGTCGATCTCGAAGACCTTCAGCGCCGCCCACGCGTGCACCGGCGGGTTCACGTCGCCGAACGCCCACTCGTACGCGGGGATCTGGCCGTTGGGGTGCAGGTACCACTCCCGCAGCAGGAGCAGCAGCTGCTCCTTGGCGAAGCCGGGGTCGACCCGGGCGATGCTGACGCAGTGGAAGGCCAGGTCCCAGGCCGCGTACCAGGGATATTCCCAGGGGTCCGGCATGGAGATCACGTCGAAGCTCGTCATGTGCCGCCAGGCGCTGTTGCGCCCGTGCCGGCGGCCGGAGGGCGGGGGCGCGGAGCCGGGATCGCCCTCCAGCCAGCGCTTGACGTCGAAGTGGTAGAACTGCTTGCCCCACATCAGCCCGGCGATCGCCTGCCGGGCGACGAGTGCCTCGTCCGGGGTCGCGGCGGCCGGGATCACCCCGGCGAAGAACCGGTTCGCCTCCGCCCGCCGGGCCCAGAGGACCGCGTCGAAGCCGTCCCCCAGGTCCGCCGGCGGCGGCGGGGTGCCGCCGGGCGGCGGGGCGGTACGGGTCAGCCGCAGCCGGATGCGCCGCTGCGCCCCGGCCGGCACGTCCAGCACGTAGTGCAGCGCGCCCTTGGTGCCCTCCCGGGCCGGGTTGACCGTCGGGGCCCCGTCGACCACGTGGTCGTTGATGCCGTCCTTCGGGTACGGGGAGCGGCCGGGCAGCCCCCAGAGCCGCTCGGCGTTGGTGTCGTTGTCGCAGAGCAGCGGCGTGGGCTCGCCGTCGCCCTCGAGCAGCAGCTGGCCGAGCACCCGGTGCTCGCCGACGAGCCGCGATCCCTCGCCGACCAGCCGGGGCACCCGCTCACCGCCGGGCAGCCCCCACGCCCAGGTGTTGCGGAACCACAGGGTGGGCAGCACGTGCAGGGTGGCCGCCCGGTCGCCCCGGTTGGCGACGGTGACGACGACGCACATGTCCGTCGGTGTCGCCTTGGCGTAGTCGACGGTCACCGCCCAGTACCGGTCGTCGTCGAAGATGCCGGTGTCGACCAGCTCGTACTCGGTGTCGTCCCGGCCGCGCAGCGCGTTCACGGCGACCAGCTCGTCGTACGGGAAGGCGGCCTGCGGGTAGTGGTACCGCCAGCGCATCCACGAGTGGGTGGGGGTGGAGTCCTCGTACCACCAGTACTCCTTGGCGTCCTCGCCGTGGTTGCCGCCGTCGCCGCCGAGGCCGAACATCCGCTCCTTGAGGATCGGGTCCTTCCCGTTCCACAGGGCGAGGGCGAAGCAGAACGTCTGCCGGTCGTCGCAGACGCCCGCCATGCCGTCCTCGCTCCACCGGTAGGCTCTGGACCGCGCGTGGTCGTGCGGGAAGTAGTCCCAGGCCGTACCGTGCTCGCTGTAGTCCTCCCGTACCGTCCCCCACGCCCGCTCGGACAGATAGGGACCCCATGCGCGCCAGTCCTGCTCCCCGGCGTCGGCCTGAGTCAGCCGGAGCCGTTCGGGGTCGGGCGCGGAGTCGTCGGGGGGTGGCACGTCGGTGATCACTCGCACATCTTCGACGCCACCGGGGGACTTCACCACAGGAGCCATTCTCGTCGTGGCGTGTTGCACCCCGCCGCCGGTGGAGGAAAGTTGATCGACATTCGCTTCGGTCCGCAGGTCTGCGGCGACCTGAGCGGCGGCGCCGCCCGGGAGTGGCTGGTCACCGACGGTCTCGGCGGCTACGCCACCGGCACGGTGAGCGGGCTGCGCACCCGCCGGTACCACGGCCTGCTCGTGGTGGCCGGCGAGACGCCGGCGTCCCGCCGGGTGGGACTGGTCGGCCTGGACCCGGCCGTGCTGTTCCCCTCCGGCGCCCGGGTGCGCCTGGGCGCGCACGAGTGGGCCTCCGGCGACGTCGACCCGCGCGGCTTCGAGCTGCTGGAGCGGTTCGAGCTGACCGACGGCCTGCCCCGGTGGCGCTGGCGCATCGGCGACGTGGTGATCGAGCGGGAGCTGGCGATGACGCACGGTCGCTCCTGCGTGGCCGTGGTGCACCGGCTGGTCTCCGGCGGGCCGGTGCGCCTCGACCTGGCGGCGGTCTGCACCTGGCGGGACGCGCACGGCGAACGGCGCGCCGACGGCCCGGCCCCACGGGTGGAGCCGGTGCCGGGCGGGGCGGTGGTCGAGGGCGCGTTCCGGCTCGCCGGGCCGGACTGGACCCCGCAGGGCCAGTGGTGGCTCGGCGCGCACCACCGGGAGGAGGCGGCGCGGGGCCTGAACCCCGACGAGGACCTCTGGTACGCGGGCCGGTTCTCCGGCGGGCTGGAGCGCCCGGGCGACACGGTGTCGGTGCTCGCCTGGGCCGGCGAGCTGACCGAGAAGCCGCCCCCGGCGACCGAGGTGGTCGCGGCGGCCCGGGCCCGCAACCGGCGGGTGGTGGCCGCGGCGAAGCCGGTCGACCCGGTCGAGGCGACGCTCGCGCTGGCCGCCGACGCGTTCGTGGTCGGCACGGCCACCGGGCCGGACGTGGTGGCCGGCTACCCGTGGTTCGGCGCCTGGTCGCGGGACACGATGATCTCCTACGAGGGGCTGTTCCTCTGCACGAACCGGGCCGACGAGGGCCGGGAGCTGCTGCGGGCGTACGCGGCGACGCTGTCGGAGGGGATGCTCGCCAACACCGCCGACACCGGGCGGGTGGAGTACAACACCGTCGACGCGACCCTGTGGTTCCTGCACGCGGTCAGCCGGCACGTCACCGTCACCGGCGACACCGACCTCGGCGACGAGCTGCTGCCCGCGCTGCACGGGGTGGTCGACGCGCACCTGGCCGGCACCCGGTTCGGCATCGCCGTCGACCCGGCCGACGGGCTGCTCACCCAGGGCGGCACCCCGGGCACGGCGCTGACCTGGATGGACGCCCGGGTGTACGGGGTGCCGGTGACTCCGCGCACGGGCAAGCCCGTGGAGGTCAACGCGCTCTGGATCAACGGGCTGGCCGGCCTGGCCGAGCTGACCGAACTCGCGGGGCGGGACGCGGGCGACCTGTGGCGACTGCACGAGCGGGCCCGCGCCGCTTTCCGGGACCGGTTCCCGGCCCCGACGGGCTGGCTGCACGACGTGGTGGACGCGCCCGCGCCGGCGTACCCGCTGGGTGGGGCCGCGCACCACGACGACGACCTGCTCCGCCCCAACCAGCTGCTGGCCTGGTCGCTGCCGTACGCCCCGCTGGAGCCCGACGAGCCCACCCTGCGCCGGGTCGCCGGCGGGCTGCTCACCCCGCTGGGCCCGCGCAGCCTCTCCCCCGACTCGCCCGAGTTCGTCGGGCGGCACCGGGGCGGTCCGGCGGAGCGGGACGGCGCCTACCACCAGGGCACCGTCTGGCCCTGGCTGCTCGGCCCGTACGCCGACGCCGCCCGGCGGGCCAAGATGCCGGTCGATGACCTTTTCGTCGGCATCGAGGCCCATCTGACCGAATATGGCCTAGGATCGGTGAGTGAGACGGCCGACGGCCTCGCGCCGCACGCCGCTACCGGATGCCCGTTCCAGGCGTGGTCGGTCGCCGAGCTGCTGCGCGCCCGCAGGAATGGCCGGTAGCGCTTTACACGACCGCAACGGCGTCGTCTCCGCTGGTTAGCCAGCCACCAGCAGGATGGGTCCCGATCCAGTCGCGACCGGTCACGGGCACCGCTCCCGTGCCGTCGGCGCGCACTCGGGGACAACTCAAAGGGGGCCGCATGTCACCTGACGCCGACGTGATCGACATCCATCCCGCCCGGCCGCAGCGGGTGCTGATGCTCTCCTGGGAGTACCCGCCGGTCCTGGTCGGCGGCCTCGGCCGGCACGTGCACGCCCTGTCGGTCGCCCTCGCCGCCGCCGGGCACGAGGTCACCGTCGTCACCCGGCACAGCGAGGGCGCACCCCTGGAGGAGTACGCCGACGGCGTCCGGATCCTGCGGGCCGCCGAGGACCCGGTCACCTTCCCGCTGGCCACCTCCTCCCTGCTGGCCTGGACCATGGCGTTCAACCACACCCTCACCCGCGCCGCGTTGCGCGCCACCGAGGCCGGCTCCTACGACGTCATCCACGCCCACGACTGGCTCGTCGCGCACACCGCGACGACCCTGCGCGAGCACCTCGACCTGCCCCTGGTGACCACCATCCACGCCACCGAGGCCGGCCGGCACCAGGGCTGGCTGCCGGAGGAGATGAACCGCACCATCCACGGCGTCGAACACTGGCTGAGCAACGCCTCCGCCCGGGTGATCGCCTGCTCCGGCTACATGCGCGACCAGGTCACCACGCTCTTCGACGTGCCGGCCGGGCAGATCGACGTGGTGCCCAACGGCGTCGACGACCGGGCCTGGCGCGCCCGGCCGGGGGCGGTCACCGCCGCCCGGGCCCGGTTCGCCGGCGACGGCCCGCTCGTCGGGTACGCCGGCCGGCTGGTCTACGAGAAGGGCGTGCAGCACCTGGTGCGCGCCGTGCCGTACCTGCGCGACCGGCACCCCGGGCTGCGGGTGGTGATCGCGGGCGACGGCCCCTACCGCGCCGAGTTGGAGGAGGAGACCCGCCGCCTCGCGCTCGGGCAGACCGTACGCTTCGCGGGCTTCCTGGACTCGACCCGGCTCCCGGCGCTGCTCGGCGCCACCGACGCGACCGTGGTGCCGAGCCTCTACGAGCCGTTCGGGATGGTGGCCCTGGAGGCCGCGGCGGCCGGCGCGCCGCTGGCCGTGGCCCGCACCGGCGGCCTCGCGGAGATCGTCGAACCGGGCGTGACCGGGGTGACCTTCCCGCACAGCGATCCGGGCGCCCTCGGCGAGGCGGTCGACCAGCTCCTCGGCGACGAGGTCTTCGCCAGGCGGGTGGCGCGGCGGGCGCGCACCATGGTCGGCCAGCGGTACGGCTGGGCGACGATCGCCGCCCGGACCGCCGGCACGTACGCGACGGCGTGCCGCGAGCACGGCCCGACGCAGGCCCGACGCGCCGCCGCCCGGCTCGGCGGGGCCCGTCAGAAGATCACCATCCCCGAGGGCAACCTGCTCGCCGTCGGCGGCGCCTGCTGAGCGGCCCGCGCCGCCTCCGCAGTCCGGTGGCCGACAGACCGGCCCCGTCCGCCGCCCGGCACGGCATACTTCCTGCCGGTGCGGCGGAGCCACCCACCCCCTCCCCGCCACCGTCCCTCGTGGACCGTCCGGGCGATGCCCCTGCGCCGCACCGGCGAACTACAGTGGCGTAGTTTTGGCGCTCAAGATCCCTGGGGAGGGTGAGCCGACATGATGGGACCGTCCCACGCGCTGTCCGGCGCGGCGGTGTGGCTGGCCGGGTCCTGGGCGCTGCAGCACTTCGCCGACTACCACCAGTCCCCGCTGGAGCTCGCCGTCGGCACCGCGGTCTGTGCCGGTGGGGCGC
Source organism: Micromonospora sp. NPDC023633 (assembly GCF_040640035.1). NCBI lineage: Bacteria > Bacillati > Actinomycetota > Actinomycetes > Micromonosporales > Micromonosporaceae > Micromonospora > Micromonospora sp. NPDC023633. The sequence goes on from NZ_JBFABB010000043.1 coordinate 46,197, forward strand.
TCTTCCCCGACCTCGACCTGTCCGGCAAGGTGACCCGCAACCAGGGCGGGGCGACGGTCGCCCGCACCTTCGGCGTGTTCTCGCTCTTCATCGCCGAGGTGATGGAGAAAATCTCGCTCGGGGTCTACTACGCGACGAAGCTCAGCAAGGATCCGCGCCGCAACAACGGCCACCGGACGCTGACCCACACCATCCCGTTCACCCTGCTGGTCGGCTGGGGCACCACCACGCTCTGCGCCGCGTACGGCAAGTGGGCGGTCATCGGCATCCTGTTCTTCATGTTCGGGCTGGCGCTGCGGGGCCTGTTCGACAAGTGGGCGGAACGCGCCGGCTGGGTCATCGTGACCCTCGCGTCGGCCGCCGCCGCCTGGTACACCTTCGCCAACCTGCCCGGCGGCCGGGGCTATCCGCTGATCGGCACCGCCGTCGGGGTGGGCTGCTTCGTACATATCCTCGGCGACATGATCACCCGGGCCGGGGTGCCCATCCTCTGGCCCATCCCGATCAAGCGCCGGATGTGGACGCCGATCGGGCTGCCGAACAAGATCGCACTGCGGGCCGGCAGCAAGACCGAGGTGGTGGTCGTCCGGGCCGTACTGACCGCGATCTCGGTGCTCGCGGCGGCCGGGCTGGTCGCCCCGTCGGTGCTGCAACGCTTCAACATCGACGTCTGACGGCTCTCCCCGGCCGGTCAGTCCCACGCCTCGGCGGCCCAGCGGGCCAGCAGCTCCAGCACGGGCCGGCGGCCCGCCATCATGCCGGCCTCGTCGCGCGCGTCGTAGTTGGCGCTGATGGCGGAGCGGCCGAGCCGGCCGAGCATCAGGGGCGCCAGCCAGAAGTACTTGGCCGCACCGGTGAGCCGGACGGCCCGGGCCACCGCCTCCGACGCGACGGCGCCGCGCAGCCCCTCGGCGTAGCGGTCGACCACGGTGGCGGCCACCTCGTCGAGCAGCGCGACGTCGACCAGCCCGTCGAGGAAGGTGTCCAGCACCAGGTTGGCCGCGTCCTCGCCGACCGGCCCCGGGCCGACGCCGGACCAGTCCAGCAGCACCGGGCCGCCGGCGGCGAACACCAGGTTCATCGGCCAGCAGTCGTGGTGACAGAGCGTACGGGGCAGCCGGTCGGTGGCGGCCAGCACCTCGTGCCGCCGCTCCCACAGCGCCCGCAGCACGTCGCGCAGGGGGCGCGGCCAGGCGGCGACGGCGACCGGGTGCTCCCACGGCACCGGCGCGGCCACCGGCCGGCTCAGCGTGTAGTCGCGCAGCCAGTCGCGCGCCAACCAGCCCGGCGGGCGACCGCCGGGCAGCAGGTCCCGCGCCTCGGGGTCGCCGAGCCGGCGGGCGTGCCCGGCGCCGAGCCGGACGGCCACCTCGCCGAGGTCGGCGGGCGTGCAGGCGACGCCCGGCCGGCCGACCGCCTCGGACAGCCACAGCGCCACCGAGCCGTCCGGCCGCTCGTCGACCGCCAGCGGCGTCGGCGCGGCCAGCCCGGCGTCGGCGTACGCGGCGGCGGCCAGGCCGCTGCGGTACGCCTCGACCTCGCGGCGCCAGTAGTTCCAGTGCCCCGGCTCGTCGCTGCCGGCCCAGTGCGCCGGCCCGGGGCGGCCCGGCGGGGTGACCAGCTTCAGCACGGCCGGCCGGCCGTCGCGGCGGGTGCGCCAGATGCCGCCGGTCACCCCGTTGAGCGTGTTGTGGGTGAGCTGCTCGGCCGGGACGTCGGCGGGGACGAGGTCGGTCGGCGGGCGGGACGCGGTCACGGGGTCGTGGCACCGCCGGGACGGTCCACCGGGGACGCGGCCGGGGCGATCGTGGCCGGCGGGCCGGGGCGGCGCCAGCGGGCCAGCCACCCGGTCGCCGCCCGCGACCCCCGCACCACGGCCGCGTGGACCACCACCGGGCAGAGCACGACCGCCGTCGTAAGAGACCAGGCCAGCGCCGCGTCGGCGACGACCGCCCCGGTGACGGCCGCGATGCCGGCGACGTACAGGCCGACGAGGAACACGGCCACCCCGCAGGCCGCCAGCGTGCGGGCGAACGCGCCACGGCGGGCGAGGGCGACGTCGCCGATGACGACCGCCGGCACCACCACGAGCAGCACCAGGACGGCACCCGGCAGGGCGGCGTCCAGCACCATGAAGGGCCTGGCCAGTGGCCCGCCCGGGCCGGCGTCGGCGACCAGGGCCAACGCGAGCCGCGCCAAGAGGCCGACCCACCCCTCGGCGACGTACACCAGCCAGGCGGCGACCGCCCCGGCGACGTGCCGGGTCAACGTTCCGATCATCGGCGGGCCTCCCCGGGGCCGGCGGGCCACCAGCCGGCCGGCGTCGCGCGCGGCGACGGGTGCCGCGCCCCGCCGACGCTAGCGGAGGGACCAGCCGCCGTGGGGGCGGGTCAGACGCCGACGCGCTGGGGCGGGACGGTCAGCCCGTAGAGCGCCATCAGTTCCGGGGTGTCGACCCGGCTGCCGTCGGCCACCGAGTCACAGGAGATGTCGACGATCTGGTCCTTGTGCGCCAGCAGGTACGGCCGGGCGCCGACGTCCGCGCTGGCCAGGGTGGCGATGCCGGACCAGTGTCGACGCCCGAACAGCATCGGGTAGCCGCGCAGCCCGTCGTAGGTCGCGCACACCAGCACGTCGGGGTACGGCAGCGCGACCACCCGACGCACGGCGGCGGCGGTCAGGCCGGGCATGTCGACCGGCACCACCACGACCGCCTCGATGCCCTCGTCGTCGAGCGCGGCCAGGCCGGCCCGGATGGACGAGCCGACGCCGGTCCCCCACGCCCTGTTGATCACCACCGTGGCCCGGCTCAGGTCCGCCGTCTCGCGGACCTGGTCGGCCGCGGCGCCGAGCACGACCACGATCCGCTCGCAGCCCGCCTCGGTCATCGTGTCGATCATCTGGTTCACCAGGGGCTTCTTTCCCTGGTGCAGCAGCGCCTCCGGGCCGCCGATGCGACGCCCCCCGCCCGCGGCGATGATCATTCCTGCGATCCGGTTCAGCTGGGCCCCCTCCACCGTGGAGCGGGCCGTGGCGCGAGGGCACGGCCCGCTCCGTCGTACGGACATCGGGAGCAACGAGGACAAGGCGGACCGGGTAGCGGGGCGAAAAGGGAAAATAGTGCAACTGTTACCGGGGCGGAACCTCCCCGGGCCGCGCGTGGGAGGCTGGGCGGACGGTCAGGACGGCGCCCCGGCGGCGGCGACCGCGGCCGGCATCGGGTCGCGGGGCGGACGCGACAGCAGGCGCGCCAGGTCGCCGTGGGTCTGCGCGAGGAACCCGGCGGCCGTGGCGGAGTAGATGGACATGAGCATGGCCGGCTGGAACGGCAGCAGTCCCGGGCCGGCCAGCGCGGAACGCCGCTCGCCCAGCGACACCGGGCGGTAGGGCACCCCCAGCTCAGCGGCGAGACCGGCCGCGGTGAGCGCGACGGGCCCCGTCAGCTCGTACGTGCGGCCGCGGTGCGCGGCGGGGTCGGCGGCGACCCGTACGGCGGCGTCGGCCAGGTCCTGCCGGGCCACCGCCGCCAGCGCCCCCGTGCCGAACGGGGCCGTGACCGCCCCGCCGACCGGGGCGGCCAGCTGACCGAACAGTTCGGCGTAGAGCCCGTTGCGCAGGATCGTCCAACCCAGCCGGCTCTCCCGCAGCCGACGCTCCGTCCACCGGTGCGCGAGCGCGAAGGCCAGGTGGTCGCCGGCGCCGACCAGGCTCGTGTAGACCACGTGCGCCACGCCGTGCCGCTCCGCGGCCGCGATCACCCGGTCGTGGCGGGCGAGGACGACGTCGTCCTCGCCGTAGCCGGCGGAGACCAGCACCAGCACGCGTACGCCCGCCAGGTCCGGCCCCGCCGGGTCGTCGAAGTCCACCACCCGCCCGGCGGCGCCGAAGCGACCGGGGGTACGGGTGCCGGCGAGCGGAGCCAGGCCCCGCTCGACCAGCCCGGCGTGGATGAGGGAGCCCAGGTGCCCGGAGGCGCCGGTGACGAGCAGCATCAGGTGAGCCTTTCGGTGGTACCGAATCGGAACTAGCCTCATCGTCGGGAACCACGGCAGCGGCCACAAGGAGGCACTTCGATGTCGGTAGGGCACACGGCGGTAACCGACGCGCTCGAACCGTGCGGGCTGCCCGAGCACCCGGACTGCGGCATCCGCGACGTGCTCGACCGCATCGGCGACAAGTGGTCGGTGCTCGCGATCGTCGAGCTTTCCTCCGGCGTCCGGCGGTTCCGGGAGCTGCAAAGGGCCATCGACGGCATCTCGCAGCGGATGCTCACCCTGACCCTGCGCCGCCTGGAGCGCGACGGCCTGGTGCTGCGCACCGCGTACCCGACCGTCCCGGTGACCGTCACCTACGAGCTGACCGCGCGCGGCAGGAGCCTGACCCACCTGGTCCGGCAGCTGGCCGACTGGTCGCTGGCGCACAAGGACGCCATCGCCGAGTCGCGGCGCGCGTGGGACGCCGCCAACCCCGGAGCCGGCGTCTCCTGACCCGGGCGGGAGCCGTCACGCCGCGTCGGCGTAGCAGTCGACGACGGACAGGTCCAGCGGGAAGCGGACCGGGGTGTCGCCGAAGATCAGCGCGGCGGCCTGCTCGCCGCACCGGGTGACCGCGTCGGCGACCGCGTCGGCCCGCTCCGCCGGGCAGTGCACGACCACCTCGTCGTGCTGGAAGAAGACCAGCTCGCCGCCGGTGCCGGCGAGCCGGCCGCGCAGCGTCGCCAGCAGGGTCGAGGCCCACTCGGCGGCGGTGGCCTGGATGACGAAGTTGCGGGTGAACCGCCCCCGGGACCGGGCCGCCCGCGCCCGCGGCGACTGCGGATCGCCGCCGCCGTCGGGGAGGTCGGCGTCGGCGTCGCCGAACCCGGCGGTGCCGGGCGGGCAGGTGCGCCCCAGCCAGGAACGCACCAGCCCGCCGGCCTCCCCCGTGCGGGCGGCCGCCTCCACGTAGCCGAAGGCCGTCGGGTAGTTGCGCCGCAGCACCGCCAGCGCCGGCACGGCCGCCCCGCCGGTCTGCCCGTACATCGCGCCGAGCAGCGCCACCTTGGCCCGGGGCCGGTCGCCGCCGAAGGCGTCCTGGGCGAGGGCGGCGTAGAGGTCGCCGGCACCACCGGCGGCGGCGAGCCGGGCGTCGCCGGAGACCGCGGCGAGCACCCTCGGCTCCAGCTGGCCGGCGTCGGCGACCACGAACCGCCAGCCCGGATCGGCCACCACCGCCCGGCGGATCACCTTGGGGATCTGCAACGCGCCGCCGCCCCGGGTCGCCCAGCGGCCGGAGACGACCCCGCCCGGGACGTACTCCGGCTGGAACCGGCCGTCGCGCACCCAGGCGTCGCGCCAGGCCCAGCCGTGCGCCGTCCAGATCCGGTAGAGCTCCTTGTATTCCAGGACCAGCGGCACCGCCGGGTGGTCCACCCCGCGCAGCACCCAGGCCCGGGTGTTGGGCAGTTCCACGCCGGCCCGGGCGAACGCCCGCAACAGCTCCGCCGGGGAGTCGGCGTGCAGCTGGCGTACGCCGAACGCATCGGCGATCCGCGCGGCCAGCTCCGCCAGCCGGCGGGGCGGGCCGCCCACCGGCGACGGCTCGCCGAGCAGCTCGGCGAGGAGCTGGTCGTGCACGTCGGCCCGCCAGGGCAGCCCGGCGGCACCCATCTCCACCGCGATCAGCGCGCCGGCCGACTCGGCGGCGACCAGCAGCCGGAACCGGCCGGGATGCTCGGTCGCGGCGATCCGGGCGAGCTGGTCGGCGTAGACGCGGGTCAGTGCCTCGATGCCGGGGCCGGGCGGGCCGGGCAGGGCGTCGAAGAGCGCGCCCTGGCCGTGGCCGGGCGGCGCGGCCGGGCGGGGCGGCGGGTCGGCCGGCTCGCAGGATGCGCGGCGGGCGGCGTACTCGCCGTCGGCGTGCCGGTGCGGGGCCCGGCTGTCGACGACCAGCACGGCG
>NZ_JBFABB010000044.1:0-51613 GCF_040640035.1 Micromonospora sp. NPDC023633
GCCGCCGCCGCGCCGCCGAACCTCGTCGAGGCCGCCGCCCCGGCCACCCCCGGCGAGCCGGCGGCGTGGGCGACGGGCACGGCGACGTCGGGGGCCGGTGTGCCGGCGACGTCCACCAGGGGCGACGTGATACGGGTACGCGCGCCGATCAGGACGCCGGAACCGGTCTCGACCGGCGGTGTCGCCGCGCCGGCGCTTCCCTCGACGGCGCCGGCGACGGCACCGGTGCCCCCGCCACCCCGGACCAGTCGTCCGGCCCCGACCGCCACCCCGGCCCCCGCGACCCCGGCTCCCACCACCCCTGCCCCCGCCAGCGAACCGGCTTCACCGCAACGGCTCACAGTCGACCTTTGCGTCGACGTCGCGCTGGTGCCACTGGTGCGGTGGCTCACCTGCCCGCGGGACGATCGTGACGGCGGCGCTCCGCCCAATCCTGGGTGACGCGCAGCCGCGCCCCGCCTAGACCAGGGGCGGTGCGGCCTCGGTCGGCAGCGGTTGGGGCGCGTGCGGGCCCACGTAGCGCGAGTCCGGCCGGATGATCTTCGAGTCCTCGGCCTGTTCCAGCACGTTCGCGCACCACCCGATCACCCGACTGGTGGCGAACGTCGGGGTGAACATCTCCCGGGGTAGCCCGCACAGGTGCATGACCACGCCGGCGTAGTACTCCACGTTGGTGTGCAGTTCCCGGCCCGGCTTCAGTTCCGCCAGCAGCGACAGGACCCGCTCCTCGACGGCCACGGCGAAGTCCACCAGATCGCCACCGAGAGACCGGGCGATCCCCTTGAGCAGGCGCGAGCGCGGGTCCTCCGTGCGATAGACGGGGTGCCCGAATCCCATGATCCGCTCGCCGTTGACGATGCGGTCGCGCAGCCACGCGTCGGCCTGGTCGAGGGAGCCGATGGCGTCGAGGGTGTCGAGGGCCCGGCTGGGGGCGCCGCCGTGCAGCGGGCCGGAGAGCGCGCCGAGGGCGGCGCCGACGCAGGCGTGGATGTCGGCGCCGGTGGAGGCGACGACGCGGGCGGTGAAGGTGGACGCGTTGAAGCCGTGGTCGACCGTCGCGATCAGGTAGCGCTCGATCGCGCGGGCGTGCGGTGCGGACGGCTCCTCGCCGGTGATCATGTACAGGTAGTTCGCCGCGTGCGACAGGTCGTCGCGAGACTCGATCGGCTCCAGCCCCGCCCGCAGCCGGAACAGTGCGGCCAGCAGGCTGGGCGTGAGGGCGCAGAGCGCCATCGCCTGCGCCCGCCGTTCTGCCGGCGGGGTGTCGTACAGCGGGCGGGCCCCTGCGGCGAGGCCGGCGACGGCCAGCGCGGCGCGCAGCCCGCCCATCGGGTCCGGCGACGTCGACGCCGCGGCGATGTCGGGCAGCACGGCGGCGACGGCGGGCGGGATGCGGCGCAGCGGCGCGATCTCCCGGCGCAGCGCGGTGGGATCGGCGGGCAAATGACCGTCGAAAAGCAGCGCCCAGACGTCCTCCAGGGTGCGGTGCTCGGCCAGGTCGATGGCGGAGTACTGCCGGTAGTGGTAGAAGCCCTCGGCGCCGCGGACGCGGCCGATCGTGGTGTCGGTGACCACGACCCCGGCGAGCCCGCGCGGAGCGGTGATGGTGTCAGGCATGCGGGCAGCGTCACGCCGCCCGACGGGCGCAGTCAACGTTGATCCAGTCAACATGAGACCATGCCCACATGTCCGGGGAACAGCTGCTGACGACCGCCGAGGTGGCGCTTCGCCTGCGCGTCAAGCCGGAGACGATCTACGCGTACGTCAGTCGCGGGCTGCTCGCCCGGGTCAGGGTCCCCGGCGAGCGGATTAGCCGGTTCCGGCTGGCCGACGTCGAGCGGCTGGCCGCCCGCACGCAGGCGACCCGGCCGGACCGCGACGCCGCCCCGGCGATGCGGACGGCCACCACGTTGATCGCGTACGGGCGGCTGCACTACCGGGGGCTGGACGCCGGGAAGCTGGCACCGGCAACGGCGTTCGAGGAGGTCGCGCACTGGCTGTGGACGGGGGAACGGCACCGGGGCGCCTTCGCGACGTCTCCCGAGACCCTCGACCGGGCCAGGCTGGCGAGCGGCCACCTGCCCGCCCGGGCGCGGCTGTTCGACCGGCTGCCGGTGATCGTCGCCGTCGCGGCCGCGATGGACCCGCTGCGCTTCGACCTGGCCCCCGCGACCGTGACGGCCCTCGCGCCGGCGCTGCTGTCCACCATGGTCGACGCCCTGCCCCTAGCCGGGCAGCCTCCCGCCGACGAGCGCCTCGCGGCCCGCCTCTGGTCGCGGCTGACGGGCGCGGCACCGTCCGCGGCCGGTCTCCGGGCGCTCAACGGCGCCCTCGTCCTGCTCGCCGACCACGACCTGGCCGCGTCGACCATCGCGGTACGCGTCGCGGCCTCCACCCGGGCGAACCCCTACGCGGCGGTGCTGGCGGGCCTCGGGGCGCTGGACGGGCCGATGCACGGAGCCGCCGGCGGCGGCGTCCACCGGATGATCGAGGCCGCCCGGCGGGACGGGGCGTCGGCCGCGATCGCCGAGTGGCTGCGGGCCGGCGGCCTGCCCGGGTTCGGGCATCCGCTCTATCCGGCGGGCGACCCGCGTGGCGCGACCCTGCTCGACCTCGTCGCGGACCTGCCGGTCGAGGGTGATCTGCGGCGGGTCGTGGACGACCTGACGGCGACGGCGGCGCGGCGGGGGGCCCTGCCCAACGTCGACTTCGCGGTCGCCGTGCTGGCGCACGCGGCCGGCATGGGGCCGGGTGCCGCCGAGGTGATCTTCTCGGTCGCCCGGACGGCGGGTTGGCTCGCGCACGTCAACGAGGAGTACGCCCAGCCGGCCAACCGGTTCCGCTGGAACAGCGGCTACACCGGGCCGCCTCCCGCCGCGCCGTGAGTGCGGATCGTCGCACCGGATCAGGCGGTCACGTTGGCGACGAACGCGGCGACGTTCGCCACGGTCCGCTGGATCTTCTCCTCCAGGGTGAGGGACTCCTGCAGCCGTGCGCCGGCGCCCGCGTCCTTCTTGCCCCGTACGTAGAGCGAGCAGGCGAGGTCGCTGCACACGTAGGTGCCGACCGTGTTGCCCTGCTGCCCGGCCTTGCCCGCCCTGGGCGCGACCATCAGGGAGACGCCGCCGCTCGGGGCGGTCAGGCACATCGAGCACATGCCGCGCCGTGGCTGCGCGGGGGTGGGGCTGGGGCAGCGCAGCGCGAGGGCTCTCGGCCGGCCGTCCAGCTCGGCGACGAGGTAGGCCCGGTGGGAGGCCTGGGGATCTCGCCAGCCGAGGTAGTCGAGGTCGTCCCAGGGGTGCTCGGCCAGGTCGCGGGGGACGGACAGGCGCTTCGCCTCGCCCTTGCTGCAGTTCACGAAGGCGGCGCGGATCTCCTGCTCGGTCAGCTGCTTCATGCGAGGCAGGCTAATTTGCCTAAAGACATTAGGCAAATGCATAATCGGTTATGCCTAGTGGGCGGAGGAGCATGGCACGGGCAGGACTGACCACGGAACGCCTGACCCTGGCGGGGGCGGAGCTCGCCGACGAGGTCGGCTTCGACCAGGTGACCGTCTCGGCGATCGCCAGGCGGTTCGACGTCAAGGTCGCGAGCCTGTACTCGCACCTGAAGAGCTCCCAGGACCTGAGGACCAGGATCGCCCTGCTCGCCCTTGAGGAGCTCGCCGACCGGGCCGCCGACGCCCTGGCGGGGCGCGCCGGCAAGGACGCCCTGACCGCCCTCGCGAACGTCTACCGCGACTACGCCCGGGAGCATCCCGGCCGCTACGCCGCGGCCCAGCTCAGGCTCGACCCGCAGACGGCGGCCGCCAGCGCCGGCGGCAGGCACGCGCAGATGACCCGGGCGTTGCTGCGCGGCTACGACCTGACGGAGCCGGACCAGACGCACGCGGTCCGGCTGCTGGGCAGCGTCTTCCACGGCTACGTCAGCCTGGAGCTGGGCGGCGGGTTCAGCCACAGCGCCCCCGACACCGAGGAGACCTGGACACGGGTCCTGGACGCCCTCGACGCCCTGCTGCGCAACTGGCCCGCGCCCTGAGCGCGGCGCGACGACCTAGAGCCGGTGCCTGACCCAAACGTTGGGCTCGACGTAGACGGCGTGGTCGTGCGCCACGTCGCAGTGCACCGGCACGAGGGCCCCGGGCACGTGGACCGGCCCGCTGGTGTCGAACGGCAGGCCCGTCCAGCGACGCCAGTCGGCGAGGGTCCCGGCGATCGTCATCGACCGGGTGGCGACGCGTTCGATGCGTCCGCCCGCGCGGACGTGCACCCGCAGCCAGGGGTCGACCGGCAGGCCGTCCTCGCGGACCTGCGCCGCGTACTGCGTCATCGGCAGTTCGGGCCGGGTGTGCTTGCCGCTCGGTCGGACGGGCGCGACCAGCGTGTCGTAGCCCAGTTTCGCGACGGCCTCCCGCATCGCGGCGAGCATCACGGCGGACAGCCCGGTGCCGCGCCGGTCGGGCCGGATGCAGATCTCCAACGCCGAGACGATGTTCGTGTCCGCGCCGGTCAGGCGGTTGAGGGTGGACCGCTGGACCACCCGGTCCCAACCCCCGTCGGGAAGCTCGGGTTCCGTCCAGCGCAGCGGCACCGCGTACGCCCGGGCGACCGCGCGTGCGGGATCGGCGGGGTCGACGGCGGCGAACACGAACTCGGGATACAGGTCGTGGGCGACGCCGTAGTACAGCGCGCCCATCGGGTCCCACAGCATGAACGGCGGCCACGCCCCGTCGAAGTCTTCGTCGAGCGAACGGGCGAGGTCGGGGCGGTCCGCGAGGCTTACGATGTCGAGGGTCACGGCCGAAAGGTAGAGCGCCGGGGCCGGCGCGCGCACGTCAGTTTCGGGGCCTGTGCGACGCGTCACGTCCGCCCCGGCCGACCCGGCAACCCCACGACGAGGCCCCGAGGCTGCGGACGCTGGCCGGTGCGCGGGCGTTCGGTCTATGGTGACGCCGTGATCGCCCCCGGCCCCTCCCGGCAGCCCCGCACCGCGGCGCACCAGGACCTTTCCGCGCCGTCGCGTACGGCCGCGACGGTCGGGCGGCGGACCCGCCTTGTCGCGGGCGCGATCACCCGTCGCCTCGTCGTGCCGTCGGTCGTCCGCGCCCGCCGGGGCGCCGTCGCGCCGATCGTCGCGCCGCCGACCCGGCGGGCGCCTCGCCAGGGCCGCCCGCCGCCACCCGGTCGAGATCCACAGGACCGGCACACGGCGGGCGGAGCGCATCAGCGCTCCGCCCTTTCTTTTCGTTGCGAGCAGGGAGAAGGACCGATCGTGTACGTCGTGAACAGGCAGGACGAGCTGGGGGTGCTCCGGATCGTCCTGGAGGAGCAGTACGAGCGGCACAGCACCCAGTTGGCGCTGCTGGACCGGCAGGCCCGCCAGGTGCGCTCCGACGGCGCCGATCTCGAGGCCGCCGCCGCGTTGACCGCCGCCACGCGACGGGCCCTCGGTGACATCGCCCGGGCGCTGCACTACCTGGAACAGGGCCGCTACGGCACCTGCGAGGGGTGCGACCGCGACATCCCGATCGAGGAGTTGGCGCACCGCCCGTCGGCCCGGTACTGCGCCACCTGCCGGCCCGCGCCCCACCGGCGCGCCGCCCACGGCCGCACCTGCTGCGACTGTCGTAGCTAGGCGCGCCGCCTGTCCTCGCCGGCGCGGTCCTTCGGGCAGCGCGGCGGACAGGACGGCGCCGGCCCATCGCGAGGGTGGGCCGGCGCCGTCGGGCGCGCAGGTCAGCGGATACGTCGGCGACCGTAGGCGCCGGCGGCGATGACGACGCCGATCGCGGCGAAGACGACCTGGAGGGCCAGCTCGATCCAGTCGATCCCCCGGGTGTCGTCGACGCCCAGGGCCCCGGCGACGAGGGTGCCGAGGACCGCCGCCACCACACCGATGAGCAGCGTGAGCCAGATCGGGATGTTCTGCTTGCCCGGTACGACCAGGCGGCCCAGCGCCCCGATGCGTCGAGCCGGCCGCCGCCCGGCGGGGATGCGGTGCCGCGCCGGTCACGGAGCGTAGGCGGGCGTCTCGTCGCGCCGGGCGCACCTCAGGCCGGGCCGAACGAGGACCTCGTCCCTTTCGTGCCGCCTCGGGTCCGGCAGCGGGCGCGGCGGCCCGCCTCGGGCGCGGCAGCCGAGGGGTGGCGCACCGTCAGTTGCGACCGTTGGTCGGCGTGTAGACGCCGGCACGGGCGGCGGCCGCCGCCCCTTCGGCAGCCCGGTCCGCCGCGGCCTCGTCGACGGGATCTCCGCTGACGAGCAGGCGGTAGTAGAGCGGTGCCGAGACGGCGCGGATGACTTCGGCCGCATCCGTGCCAACGGGCAGCTCGGCCCGCTGCACGGCCTGATCGACGCAGGGAGCCCACTCGGCGATGCGTACGGCGTAGAAGCGATGCAGCGCCTCGGCGGCACGGGGGTCGCAGGTCGCGGCGACGATGACCGCCCGGAACAGTGCGCCCTGGCGCGGATCGACCAGGGTGCGCTGCACGAGCCGGGCATTGGCCCGCAGGTCCTCGATCAGCGAGCCGGTGTCGGCCCGGGGCGACGACTGCTCCGCCATGTCCGCCAGCAGGTCGGCGACGAGGCCGGCGACCGTACCCCAGCGGCGGTAGACCGTCGTCTTGCCCACCTCGGCGCGGCGCGCCACATCGGCGAGGTCGAGACGGTCGAAGCCATGCTCGATGAGCGCGTCACTGGCGGCTCGGAGCACGGCGGCGCGTACCCGGGCGGTCCGTCCTCCGGGCCGGATGGCACCGACGGTCATAACGGGTCTCCAGTTCCCTTAGCTGCGGATGGCTGCTATCGTACTCACCAGCTTAAAGGAACCACAGTTCCGTTAACAGAGGGGTGTGATCGTGGAGTACCGACGACTGGGGGCATCCGGCCTCACCGTGTCCGCACTGAGCTTCGGCGCCGGCACCTTCGGCGGCTCCGGACCGCTGTTCGGTGCCTGGGGCAACACGGACGCGCGCGAGGCCAGGCGCCTCGTCGACATCTGCCTGGACGCCGGGATCACCATGTTCGACACCGCGGACGTGTACTCCGACGGCGCGTCCGAGGAGGTGCTGGGGCAGGCGATCAGGAGCCGTCGCGACGCCGTCCTGATCTCCACCAAGAGCGGCCTGCCGACCGGCGACGGACCGAACGACGCGGGGACCTCACGGGCCCGGCTCATCCGATCGGTCGACGCGGCGCTGCGCCGACTCGGCACCGACTACATCGACCTGTTCCAGCTGCACGCCTTCGACGCCGCGACGCCCATCGAAGAGGTCGTGGCGACACTGGACGACCTGGTGCGGGCCGGGAAGATCCGCTACGTCGGCGCCTCCAACTTCGCCGGCTGGCAACTCATGAAGTCCCTTGCGGTCGCCGACCGGGACCACCGTTGCCGGTACGTGGCGCACCAGGTCTACTACTCGCTCATCGGCCGGGACTACGAATGGGAACTGCTGCCCCTGGGCCTCGACCAGGGCGTCGGAGCCGTCGTGTGGAGCCCGCTCGGCTGGGGACGACTCACCGGCAAGATCCGCCGCGACACCCCGCCACCGCCCGCGAGCCGGCTGCACGCCACCGCCGCCTTCGGCCCGCCGGTCGACGACGAGCACCTCTTCCGCATCGTGGACGTCCTCGACGAGCTGTCCCGCGAGACCGGCCGGGCAGTGCCGCAGATCGCGGTCAACTGGCTGCTGCGACGACCCACCGTGGCCACCGTCATCATCGGCGCCCGCAACGAGGAGCAACTGCGGCAGAACATCGAAGCCGTCGGCTGGTCACTCACACCCGAACAGATCGCCCGGCTCGACACCGCCAGCGCCCGCACCGCGCCCTACCCGTACTTCCCTTACCAGCGGCAGGAGGGCTTCGCCAGGCTCAACCCCTCGCCGATCGCGACCGCCTCCTGATCTCCGCACCTCGTCGACCACCAGGGCTTCCTCGACGGGCGCCGGAAGCGCTGGGCTGCTGGCACGTCCGGCTGTGCTGGTCCGGTGGCCGCGGGCGGGAGACGGGCGGCTCGCCCGTCTCCCGCCCGCCCGCGGCATCCGTCCGGGTGCGGCGAGGCCCAGCCGGCGGCTCGTCGGTTCCGGGCGGCGCCCGTCAGCGCAGCGGGTCGAAGGGGCGCAGCTCCACGGGCTGCCCGCCGCCGGTGATCTGCTCGGCGAGCAGCTCGCCGGTGAGCGGGCCGAGGGTGATGCCCCACATGCCGTGGCCGCCGGCGGCGAAGACGCGCGGCGACCTGGTCCGGCCGATCAGGGGAAGGCCGTCCGGGGTGCAGGGTCGCGAGCCGACCCACTCGTCGGTGCGGGCGTCCAGGTCGGCGCCCCGCAGCAGCGGTCGCGTGGCCTCGGCGATGGCCGAGATGCGGCGCCGGTCCAGCGGCGCCTCGGCGCTGCGGAACTCCATCATCCCGGCGACGCGCAGCCGGTCGCCCAGCGGCGTGCAGGCCACGCGCTGCGCGGGGAAGTAGACCGGACCGGCCGGCAGGTGCTCGATCGCGACGCTGAAGCTGTAGCCGCGACCGGCCTGCACGACGGTACGGACGCCGAAGCGCCGGGCCAGTTGGCCGAGCCAGGTGCCGGTCGCCAGCACCACGGCGTCGTAGCGCTCGTCGGTGCCGGCGGAGGTCGCCACCCGGACCGCGGTTCCCTCGTCGCGGACGTCCACGACGTCGACCCCGGCCACGATCGCTCCGCCCCGCGCGCGGACGGAGTCGGCCAGCGCGTGCACGTACTGCCCCGGGTTGACGTAGCGCTGGTCATGCAGGCGGATGGCGGCGCCGACCGCGTCCGACAGCGAGGGCTCCACCTCCCGGGCCTCGGCCCCGGTCAGGACGTCGAACTCGATCCCCTGACCCGCGGCGTGGATGTGCGCCAGCTCGTCGAGCAGGACCGACCGGTCGGCCTCGGTCCGGTACGCCGCGAGGAACGACTTCGCCTCGTGTGTCGGCGCCGCGACCCCGCCGGTTGCCAGCGCGTCGAACGCCGCCAGCGCCCGCCGGTTCATCGGGATGAGGGCCCGCATCGCGGCCTGCCACTTCGACGCCGTGCTGTGCCGCGCGAAGCCCGCCAGGAACCGCAGGAGCCGGGCGTCCGCGCGCGGCGGCACGTAGACCGGCGAGGACGGGCTCAGCACGGCGCGCACCCCGTAGCGCAGCACGGCCGGTTCCGGTAGGGGAGTGGTGATGCCGGGGGTGAGCCAGCCGGCGTTGCCCCATGACGCGCCCGCTGCCACCCCCATACGGTCGAGCACGGTGACCCGGAGCCCCCGCTCCTGCAGGAACCAGGCGGTGGCCAGCCCGACCATCCCCGCGCCGACGACGGCGACGTGCTGGGGGGCGGGCACTGACTCGACGGGGGACATGTCGTTTTTCTCCTTCAGGCGCAACCGGGATTGCGGCCAATCCTGTCCCCGCCGGGCCGAGAGGTCATTGTCCGTTCCGACCAAGGATCGCCCCGACGGTTGGCCGGGACGCACAAGGCCGAGGCACAATCGCGGGCATGCTCACCGTGGCTGGCGTGGTGGACGCGGCCGGCGCCGCGCTGCTCAAGGTCGTCGTCCCCGCCGACGAGGCGGAGGTACGCGACGTGACCGTCGCCGAACTCGACGACGCCACGACCGGCCAGAGCGGCGACCTCGTCCTCGGCGCGGGCATCGCGACCGCCGAGCAGGCGCTGTCCGTCGTCGCGCGCTGCGGCGAGGCGGGGGCAGCCGGCCTCGTCCTCAAGCCTCCGCTGGCCGCGCACCCCGACGTGACGGCGGCCGCCGCCCAACGACGCCTCACCCTGGTCGAGCTGCAGCGCCACGGCTCCTGGGCCCAGCTCGTCTGGCTGCTGCGCGGGATGATCGACCGGGCCGTCGCGCCCGGCTCGCCGGAGCCCGGGGAGCCCGGCGTGTACGACGAGCTGTTCGCCCTCGCCGACGCGACCGCCGCCGTCGTCGACGCGCCGGTGACGATCGAGGACGCCCAGTCCCGGGTGCTCGCCTACTCGTCGCGCCAGGACCGCACCGACCCGGCGCGCGTGTCGACGATCGTCGGCCGCCGCGCCCCCGGCAACGTGATCGCCCACTTCCGTTCCCGTGGCGTCTTCCGCAAGCTCGCCACGGGCAGCGAGCTGATCTTCGTACCGCAGGGCCCGGACGGGACGCTGCCCCGCCTCATCATCCCGATCCGCGCGGGCGGCGAGCTGCTCGGCTCGATCTGGGCCGTCGTCGAGGGCCCGGTGCCGGACGGGCGGTTGCGCGACCTGCAGGGCACGGCGTCCGTGCTGGCCCTGCACCTGCTCCGCCTGCGCGTGCAGGCCGACGTCGCGCGCCGGGTGTCGGCCGACCGGCTGCGGGCTGCCCTGCGGGCCCCCGGCAGGATGGGTCGGGAGGAACTGGCCCTGCCCGAGGGGCCGTGGCGGGTCGTCGCACTCGGCGCGCACGGCGGGACGGGGGAGATGGTCGACAACCTCGCCCTGTGGGAGTCGATCACCCGCCGGCACGGCTGGCGCCAGCCCCTGCTCGCCGACGTCGGCGACGTCCTGTTCGCCGTCCTGGTCGACGACGGCGCCTCACCCGGGTCGCGGCGGTGGATGGAGAAGCTGATCCACGACGTCGCCGTGCAGGACCCAGGGCTGTACGCCGCGTCCGGCGGTGTCGCCCGGACCCTGACGGACCTGCCGCGATCGCGCGCCGAGGCGGCGGAGCTGCTCGCGTTGCGCGGCCCGGCCGGGCAGCGCGGCCCGGTGTTGCGCTTCGAGGACCAGTGGGCCGAGGTGGTCGTGCACCGGGTGGTCGGCGCGGTGCCCAGCGTCGACCTGCTGGTGGGCGGGCCGCTGCCCCAGCTCATGGCCCACGACCGGGAGCACGGCACCGACTACGTCGCCACGATCGCCGCCTGGCTCGACCAGCAGGGCGACCCGAACAGGGCCGCGCGGCAGCTGCACGTGCATCCCAACACGCTGCGGTACCGGATGCGTCGCCTCACCGAGGTCGTCCCCGTCGACCTCGCGTCGCCGCGCACGCGGCTGGCGTTGCAGATCCAGCTCGCGGCGCTGGGCCCCGCGCCGGCCGCGCTCCGCCCGCTGGCGTAGGACCGCCCCGCGCCGGTCGCGGTCCCCACCGCCGGAGGGCAGGGGCAGGCGGGACCCGGGCCGGCGGTGCGGGGGCGGCGGGCCGCTCAGGCGAGGCGGTGGTCGAGGGCGGTGTGGCGGCGCCCGGCGCCGACGGTACGGACGGCGGCGGCGAGGGCGCGGCGGGAACCGACCAGGACGACGAGCTTCTTGGCGCGGGTGACGGCGGTGTAGAGCAGGTTGCGTTGCAGCATCATCCACGCGCTGGTGGTCAGCGGGATGACGACGGCGGGGTACTCGGAGCCCTGCGAGCGGTGGATCGTCATCGCGTACGCGTGGGCGAGTTCGTCCAGCTCGTCGAAGTCGTAGTCGATGCTCTCGTCCTCGTCGGTGCGTACCGTCAGGGTCTGCTCGTCGGTGCTCAGCGCGGTGACGATCCCGACGGTGCCGTTGAAGACGCCGGCCTGGCCCTTGTCGTAGTTGTTGCGGATCTGGGTGACCTTGTCGCCGACGCGGAACACCCGTCCACCCAGGCGGCGCTCGGGTTGCCCGTCGCGTGCCGGTGTGAGCCGCTGCTGGAGCAGCGTGTTCAACGCCGCCGCGCCGGCCGGGCCGCGGTGCATGGGGGTGAGGACCTGGACGTCGCGGCGCGGGTCGAGGCCGAAGCGGGCGGGGATCCGGGTGCAGGCGACGTCCACGGTCAGCGCGGCGGCGGCCTCGGTGTCGTCGCAGGCGAACAGGAAGAAGTCGCTCAGACCCTCGAGCAGGGGCGGCCTGCCGGCGTTGATGCGGTGGGCGTTGGTGACGACCCCGGACTCCGCGGCCTGGCGGAAGACCTGCGTCAGCCGGACCCGGGGGATGGCCGGGGCGGCGAGCAGGTCCCGCAGCACCTCGCCGGCGCCGACGGAGGGGAGCTGGTCGACGTCCCCGACGAGCAGCAGGTGCGCGCCCGGCGGGACGGCCTTGACGAGCTTGTTGGCCAGGATGAGGTCCAGCATGGAGGCCTCGTCGACGACGAGCAGGTCGACGTCGAGGGGGTTGTCCCGGTCGTGGCTGGCCTCCCCGCCGGGGCGTAGCTGCAACAGCCGGTGCACGGTGGCCGCCGGATGCCCGGTCAGCTCCGACAGTCGCTTCGCGGCGCGGCCCGTCGGCGCGACGAGGGTGACCTTGGCCCGCTTCGCGGCGGCGAGTTCGACGATCGAGCGGACGGTGAAGCTCTTGCCGCAGCCGGGCCCGCCGGTCAGCACGGCGACCCGGGAGGTGAGGGCCAGGCGGACCGCCTGTTCCTGCTCGGGGGCGAGGTCGGTGCCGGTGCGGGCCTTCAACCAGGCCAGCGCCCTGCCCCAGTCGACGCCGGTGAAGTGGGGCAGCCGGTCGGCGCGGTCGCGCAGCAGCCGCAGCAGGGATCCGGCGAGGGACTGCTCGGCACGGTGGAACGGCACCAGGTACACCGCCGTCGTCGGCTCGCCGTCCGGCCCGGGCAGCGTCTCGCGGACCACGCCCTCCTCGCCGACGAGTTCGTCGAGGCAGGCGGTGACGAGGTCGCCCGGCACGTTGAGGATCTTGATGGCGTCGTCGACCAGCTGCGGGCGGGGCAGGTAGCAGTGCCCGTCGTCGGTGGCCTCGGACAGGGTGTGCTGCAGGCCGGCCTTCACCCGCTGGGGGCTGTCGTGCGGGATCCCGACGGCCTGCGCGATCGTGTCGGCGGTCTTGAAGCCGATGCCCCACACGTCGGCCGCCAGCCGGTACGGCTCGTTGCGGACCACGGTGATGGAGGCGTCACCGTACTGCTTGAAGATCCGCACGGCCAGCGAGGTGGACACGCCGACGCCCTGGAGGAAGACCATCACCTCCTTGATGGCCTTCTGCTCCTCCCACGCCGCGGTGATCTTCGCGGTGCGCTTCGGCCCCAACCCGGGCACCTCGACCAGGCGGGCGGGCTCCTCCTCGATGACGCGGAGGGTGTCGAGGCCGAAGTGGGCGACGATTCGCTCGGCGAACACCGGGCCGATGCCCTTGACCAGCCCGGAACCGAGGTAGCGGCGGATGCCCTGGATCGTGGCCGGCAGGACGGTGGTGTACGAGTGCACCTCGAACTGCCGGCCGTACTGCGGGTGCGACGACCACCGACCGGACAGGCGCAGGCTCTCCCCCGGCTGGGCCCCCAGCAGCGCACCGACCACCGTGAGCAGGTCACTGCCGTGGTCGGTGGCCACCCGGGCGACGGTGTAGCCGGTTTCCTCGTTGACGTACGTCAACCGCTCGAGCACCGCGTCCAACACGGCCGACGGTGGGCGGGTGGTGGCAGTCACCCGCCCATCCTGCCTCCTGCCGACGCGTGGGTGCCGCCGGCCCAGCCGCGCGCCACCGCGGAGGAGCCGTCCCGCGCGAGCGGATCGTGAATCCCTCCCGTGATGCAACCGATGGTGGCGGGCGGCGCGTTGGCTCATGGGTGGCCGGGTCGCGAAGCGGTCCGGGCCGGTTCGGGCCGGGTTCGTCGACGTCGAGTCGCCGACAGGTGCCCGACGCCGAAGGCCGGTCGTCGCCGGCCGAGACCCCCGCCCATCCTCGTGACTCGACAACGGAGGCAGGACCTTGGCTTCGACGCAGCCGACCATCACCCGCCGCGCCCTGCTGGGGGCGGCAGCGGCCCTGCCGCTGGCCGGATGCGCGGACGGCAGCACGCCCCCTGCCCCCACGTCCTCCGCGCTCCCCGCTTCCCCTACCGCCACCGCTCGCCCCACTTCCCCTTCCGCCGTCGCGACGAGTGGTCGCCACGAGCGCCTGGCGGAGCTGGAACGCGCGTTCGACGCGCGCCTGGGCGTGTACGCCCTGGCCACGGGCACCGGCGACACCATCGCCCACCGCGCGGACGAACGATTCGCGTTCTGCTCGACGTTCAAGGGGCTGGCGGCCGCGGCGGTCCTGCACCGCCACCCGCTGTCCCACCTGGACACCGTCATCAGGTACACCGAGGACGACCTCATGAGAAGCTCGGTCGTCACCAGGCGGCACGTGGCAACCGGGATGACGATCCGCCAACTGTGCGACGCTGCGGTGCGCCACAGCGACGGTACGGCCGGCAACCTCCTGCTCCGCGACCTGGGCGGGCCGGCCCAGCTGACCGCGTACGCCCGTGGCCTCGGCGACGCGGTCACCCGGATGGACAGGATGGAGCCGACGATCACGACCGCCATCCCGGGCGACCCCCGCGACACCTCCTCCCCGCGAGCACTCGGCACCACCTACCAGCGGATCGTGCTGGGCGACGCCCTGCCACCGGACAAGCGCGCCGTCCTCCGCGACCTGCTGGAACGCAACGCCACCCGCGCGGGCACCCAGCGCATCCGCGCCGGCGTGCCGCGCGGCTGGACCGTGGCCGACAAAACCGGCACCGGCGACTACGGCACGGTCAACGACATAGCCGTCGTCTGGCCCACGACGTCCGCGCCGCTCGTCATCGCGATCATGTCGAGCAAGGCCACCAGGGACGCGGAGTACCAGCAGGCTCTCGTCGCCGACGCTGCCGCGTACGTGGCGGCCACCCTCACCTAGGTCGCGGGCAGGTCATCCTCCGGCTCCGCTGCCTCATCCAGCCGGGCGAGCAGGACGCCCACCTCGGTGTGCAGGCGACGCAGCTCCGCGGCCGTCGGCGCCAGCTCGTAGCAGTGGTGGTGGGCGGCGGCCGACAGGGTCGCCCAGGCGAACGCGACGCGGCGCGCGACGCCCGTGCCCGGCCCGAGCCGGCCGCGCAGCATCAGCTGCTTGGCCCGGCCCTGCCGGCACCGCGCCACCGCCGGCCTGGTCCGCTGCCAGTAGGCGTCGATGCCGCCCTCGAGGGCGAGCCGGATCAGGCAGGCGCAGGCCTGCGGCCACCAGCCGGCGGTGACCGCCGCCGTGCCGAGCGAGCCGGTGCCGCGCAGCAGCTGGTCGGCCGCCGCCAGGCAGTGCTCAGGCGTCGGCGTTGCCGCCCCCGCAGTCGTTCGGGCGGTCACGAGAGGGCCTTCGCGAGGTGGCGGGCGTCCGCAACGAGGCCGGGCAGGTCCGCCAGGGTCGCCCCGTGCACGCCCTCCCGGCACGCCTGGTAGGCGGCCACCGCCCGCGCTCCGTGCCGGCGGCTCAGATACCCGAGTACGTCGCCGCCCTGGTCGGCGTCGTCGAACAGCGCCAACGCGACCGTGGTGGCCAGCCGCCGGGACGCGTCCACGATGGCCGCCTCGATGTCGTCGTGCGGCACCCCGCGCGCCACCCGCCGCCGCCACACCGACCGGTGGCAGGCCGCCTCCAGCGCCGAGCGGCACAGCTCCGCCACCACCGGACCGCGCACCTCGGCCTGGATCTCCTCGTTGCGCGCCAGCGCGTACGCGTCGTCGAGGTAGCGGGTCACCGGGTCGGAGGCGGGCCGCAGCGTCACCACCGACCGCTCCGCGCGGGTCACCTCGACGATCTGGGCCCTGCCCAGGTCGAGCCGGCGGACCGCGTCGGGCAGCCGGGTGTCGTGGGTGAAGACCACCACCTGCCGCTGCTCGGCCAGCGCGGCCAGCACCCGGGCCAGGCCGTCCACCTTGGCCGGGTCCATGCTCTGCACCGGGTCGTCGACGACGATGAACCGGAACGGGCTCTCCGGCGCGCACCCGCGCGGCAGGAACGTCGCTAACCCGAGGGCGTGCATCTCACCCTGGCTCATCACCCCGAGCGCGGTGCCGTTGTCGGCGCCGTCCACGCTGACCGGGAACACCACCCGCCGTCGGGTGTTCGTCCCTTCCAGGGTCATCGCGCCCAGCTCGACGTTGCTCTCCTGCCGCAGCTGCGCCCAGATCCGCTGCGAGTGCTCCCCGAACGGCGCCACCCGCTCGTTGCGCAGCTGCGCCGCGGTGGACTTCAGCCAGGCCCGCGCCGCCTTCACCCGGGCGAGCGTCGCCTCCTGCTCGGGCAGCCGAGCAGCAGCGTCGACCCAGCCGCGCAGCTCGGCCGCCGCCCGCCGCCACCCGGTGTCACGCTGCCGCAGAACCCCTTCGGCGCACGCACGAGCTGCCTCCGCCGCGGCCACGACGATCGGGTACCGCGCGTCCAGGTGCGCCGCCAGTTCCGCCGGTTCTCCGGGTACGCGGCGCAGCGCCGCCACCGCCTCGCGCAACCCGTCCAGCGGCACCTCCGCCGCGTCACCCTCCGCCAAGTCGATCTGTGCCGGGCCGACCTGCGCCGGGTCGACCTCCGGCACGGTGAGGTCGTCGATCAGATGGTGCACCTGCCGCAGCAGAGCGGCCAACTGCGCCGCCGCCGACTGGGCGGCGAGACTGCGGTCCCGCAACTGCGCCAGCGAGGCGCCGGCAGCGCTGCGCCAGTCCCCGTCGAGGGTGCCGGCGGTGCAGACCGGGCACGGGCCGTCGCCGGCGTCCTCGTGGTGCTCGATGGCGAGGCGGAGCAGCTCCGCGCTGCGAAGCGCCGCCCGGGCCCGCCCGCCGTCGTGCCGCTGCGCCTCGGCGGACGCCTCTCGCAGCTGTTCGGCCAGCCGCGTCACCTCCTCCGGCGTCGGCACGGCTAGCTCGACCAGGCGCCGGCACAGCAGTAGCGGCCCGTCGGCGGCGACCTCCTCGGGCTCGTCGAGGATTGCGCCCAGCGCCGCCAGGTCGACGGCGCCGCGCCCCTTCAGCAGCGCGGCCGTCCGTCGGGCCCGGTCGTCGGCGACGTCGGCCAGGTGCTCGGCGAAGGCGGCGCGCTGTGCCCGTACCTCCTTGACGGCCGCGTCCGAAGGCCGGGCGGCGGCCAACAGTCGCTGGTCGGCCTCGGTGATCGCCTCCAGGCCGAGGATCGCGGAGATCGCGTCGAAGAGTTGGCTCTGCGTGCCGGCAGTGAGTCGACCCAGCTCGGCGGCGGTGAGGAACGGCCGGTACAGCTCCAGCGGGCGGGCCAACCCGAGTTCCGCCAGGTCCGCGTGCCGCCCGGCGTCGCTGGTGACGATGACCTCCGCGTCGGCCAGCGCCGCGCCGAGCGGCCACGACCGCGTCACCGTGACCGGCTTCGCCACCCCGTCGACGTGCAGCTGCGCCACGATCCAGCACGGGTCGGGGGAGTGCAGGTTGCGCCACCCCGTACGCCAGACGCTGTTGCGGTCCGCCCACCGGGCGCTGTCGCCGGTCAGCGCCAGCTCGACGGCCTCGGCGAAGCTCGACTTGCCGGAGCCGTTGCGTCCGACCACCAGGGTGAGGCCGGGGCTGGGGTCGATCTGGAGGGTGCGTTCCGGGCCGACGCCACGGAACCCGGCGACGGTGACCGAGGAGAGCCAGATCCGGCCCATCGGCGCTTCGTCGGCCGTGGTGCCCAGGTCCAGGCTGGTCGTCCCGCCGTCGAGCGCGGTGGCCAGGTCGTCCTGCCCGCTCAGCGCGGCGAGCACCAGCTCGGCGGTGTGGTCGGGCACGTCGTCGGCGGTGAGCCGCTCGAAGATCAGCTCGACCAGCGGTTCGGCACGGCGGGCGGCCAGGGCCGGCGTAGTGGGGGAGGGCTGGCGGGGGACGGGCATGGTCGTCTCCAGGCGCGTGCTCCCCGCGGGCCGGCGGAGGTGCCGGCCCACTGCGGGGGAGCAGGGAAGGTGGTTCCGGATGGTGTGGAGCTGATCCGGTGGACGGATCGGAGTGCTGCGTGTCGCTGTCGAGCTGCTTGCGTGGCTGCGTCAGCAGGCGGGAGGGGTGAGGGCGTGTTCCGGCAGGCGGTAGGTCACCGGCGTGCTGGTCCTCCGCAGGATCAGGCCGGGGCCGACCCAGGACGGGAGCGACGGGCCCGTGGACGGGACGGCGGTGTGCTGGGCAGCGAGAACCACGATCATCTCCCGGGTGTGAGAAGGCAGCCGGTGTGGTCAGCTGGCGACGGTGGTGTGCCAGTCGCGGAGGAACGCGTCGACCAGAGCGTGGGCGCGAGGGCGTACGTCGAAGGACTCGCCGAGCCGGCGGCGGGCCATGTGGGACAGGCCGTCGGCGGCCTCGTTGAGGGCGTGGCCGCTGTGGCCCCTGACGTGCGCGAAGGACAGATCGGGCCGCCGGCGCACCAGCTCGGCGAGCCGGACCAGGGTGGGCTGGGCCGACGAAGTGCGCGGGCGCAGGCTGTAGCCGGCCGGCACGACGTCCGTCTCGCCGGCCTGCCAGCGGCGTAGGTAGCGCAGGGCAACCAGACTGTCCAGCAGCACGGTCATGCCGGCCGGGGCCTCGTCGTACGCGGAGAGCAGGAAGTCGACCGCCCGCAGCTCGTTGATCAGCACGCGCGACGCGCCCGTCGGGTCCAGCCGACCGGTGCCCCGGCTGCGCAGGCCGTAGTGGCCGTCGCTGACGACGTACCCGATGCCGCCGGCGCGTCCCTTCCAGCTCGCGTCGGTCGCGGCGACGAGCGGCGCGGACGTCCCCGCCCAGCGGCCGACCCGGCCGCGACCGCGCTGCGGGTCCGGCTGAGAGCGGCAGGCCGAGCTGTGCCGGGCGGCCTCCTGCTCCGCCGTGTCGAGCAGCTGACCGGCCGAGACGATCTCGTCGTAGTGCGCGGCGGTCAGGGCCAGCCGCACGGCATCGCCGATGCGCTGGCAGTCCTCGCAGCGGGTGACGCGGGCGTAGGCGCGCAGCGCGACGGCGCGCTCGTGCAGGGGGGTGGGGAGCAGGTCCAGGGCGCGCAGGAACTCATCGGGACGCACGACGCCTCCTGACGTCTCGTAGGTGGAAAGGGGGTCAGAGGACCTTGATCGAGTCGACCTGGAGCAGCGGCACCGTCGTCTCGCCGCCGATCTGGGTGTCGTAGCTGAAGGCGCTGAGAACGGTGACGTTGGCGCGGAAGATGTCGTCCTCCACCAGGTTGTCGAGGTCCGCCGCCAACCCGGTGAGGAGCGTGTTCGTCTCGTAGTCGTACTGGTCGGCCATCCTCCGGTGCGCGACGTTCGCACGGAAGGTGTCGACGCCCGTCGCGGCGTCGAACTGGGTGACCCGGCCGAACACCACGTAGGTCTTGCCGATGTGCGCGTCGGGATTCTTGGCGACGAGCTTCCACTGCCGCTCGCTCAACGTCTTGTAGGACGGCGGCTTCGGCTTGGGCGGGGGAGTGGTCTTCGTCGGCGACGGGGCCGCGCTGGTAGTCGGCGCGGTAGTCGTGGGGGCGACGGTCATCGGCGCGGCCGTGGTCGGGACGGCGCTGCTCGGAGCGGGCGACGTCGAACTGTTGGCGCGGGCAGCCGGGTCGGTGTCGTCGCCGGCGGCCGCGCCGATGACGACCCCGGCGGCGAGGGCGACGACGAGGGCGACGCCGCCGACGGCCCAGGTCCGAACGTGGGAACGCCGCGGCGCGGCGGTGGCCCCGAGCGCGGCATCGGCCTGCGGGACGTTCTCCTCCGGGGTCGGTACGGCGGCGACGGCCGGCGAGTCCTGCGCCGACGGGTACGGCCCCCGCGCCGGCTGGTCGGTCGGCTCTTCCGACGGCCTCGGGGTGGTCGGATCGGTCACGACGTTCTCTCCTGAACTCTTGCAGCTGGCGGGCGGGATGCCCGGGGAAGAGGGGGCGGGCGGATCGCCCGCCCCGGCGAGACGGCGGGAGGTCAGCTCAGGGCGACGGTGACGCCGCCGGAGAACGGCGAGTCGTGCAGCTCGAGCTTGGTGAGCTTGACCTTCTTCGGGATGTCGAAGACGACCACGCCGGTGACCTGGTTGCCGGGGTTGATGTCGTTGAGGAACGTCTCGGCGTTCTGGTTGGCGTAGATGGCGGCGCCGGTGTCGGCGGAGTACTCGGTGCCGTCGGCCGCGTACGCCTTCTGGCTGCTGCCGTCGAACATCTGCGACTCCTTGCCGATGTTCTTCACGTTGATCGTGATCAGGCAGAACTGGCCCTGCGCCTTCTCGCCGAGCATCGAGGTGCCGACCTTTGCGACGCCGCACTTGGACGACTTCACCGTGAACTCGAACTTCCCGTCGCGGGCCGGCTGGCCGATCTTCGCGGTCTTCGCCGCCTTCTCCTCGCCCTTGACGGCGGCACCGTCGCTGCCCGAGCTGCTCGCGGTGTCGGTGGCGCCAGCGCCGCAGCCCAGCGCGACGACGGCGGTGGCGAGCAGAGCGAAGGTCGTGGTCTTGCGCATTGTTGTCCTCCTGGTGTGAACCGTGGCGGCGTCAATGAGAGCATCATCTGTGAACGCTGTCAACGGACGTGACGCTTGACGGGTGTGACACACTCTGGAGGTGCAGGTGAACCCGACCATTACGGCGGCGGAGATCGCCCGGCTCGCCGGGGTGGGTCGCGCCGCGGTCAGCAACTGGCGGAAACGCCATCCCGACTTCCCGACTCCGGTGGGTGGCACCTCGGCCAGCCCCGAGTTCGACCTCACAGAGGTCGAGCAGTGGCTGCGCCAGCAGGGCAAGCTCCCCGAGCTGTCCCGGGTCGACAGGCTCTGGCGACACCTCGCCGCCGCTGGGGAGACCCCCTCGACCGGGCTGGCCGCCGTCGGGGCCCTGTTGCTCGCCCAGCAGCGCGGCGGACGACCACGTCGTGGCCAGACCGACGCGCCCGTCGTCGCCGACCTGCGACCGGAAATCGAGGCGCTTGCCGACGAACTGGGGCCGCAGGCCGCCTTCGACGAGTTGTGGCAGCGCTTTTCCGCGCCCGGTCCGGGTCGCCCTTGGGCCACACCCGACGAGCTGGCCGACCTGATGGTCGGGCTGTCGGGCGTCAGCGGCGGCTCCGTCCTCGACCCTGCTGCGGGGTCCGGCGCCACGCTGCGGGCCGCCGTCCGAGCCGGCTGCATCGCGGCGTACGGGCAGGAGCTCGACGAGGACCTCGCCCGGTTGGCCGGACTCTGGCTCGCCCTGCGCGAGGTGCCCGGCGAGGTGTGCCCTGGCGACTCTCTGCGCGCCGATGCCTTCGCCGGCCGCACCGTCGACGCCGTCATCTGCCACCCGCCGTTCGGCGTCACGAACTGGGGCAACGAGGAACTCGGCTACGACCCCCGCTGGGAGTACGGCATCCCGCCGCGTACCGAGCCGGAGCTGGCCTGGGTGCAGCACGCGCTGGCCCACCTGCGTCCCGGCGGGCACGCCGTGATCCTGATGCCCCCGGCGGCGGCCGGTCGTCGTGCGGGCCGGCGGATCCGAGCCGAGCTGCTGCGCCGCGGCGCTCTGCGCGCCGTCATCGCGCTCCCGAGCGGAGTGGCCGCACCGCACGGCGTACCGCTGCACCTGTGGGTGCTGCGACGGCCGACGGCCGACACGCCCGCACCGGCGCGAGCATTGCTGGTCGACGCCGCGGAGGGCGATCTTCCCGAACTCTCCGCGCGGGTCCTGGCCACCTGGAGGGCCTTCACCGCCGCACCCGACGCCGAGGTCGAGGAGGTCGGCTTCGCCCGGGCGGTGCCGGTCATCGAGTTGCTCGATGAGGAGGTCGACCTCACCCCCGCCCGTCGGCAGCCCGCCGTCGGGGGCGAGCAGAGCGGAGAGCATCTAGTACGCACCAGAGAGCGGCTGGCCGCCATCGTCGGCGACCTGCCGGCGCTGATGCCGCAAGTCACGCCCGTGCCCGACGGGGTGGCACCGCTCGTCGTGACGGTCGCCGAGCTGGCCCGCAGCGGCGCGTTGCAGCTGATTGGCCCCATCCGGGCCAACTCGTCCTCAGAAGGTGGCGGGTCGACCGGCGGGCCGCCGATGCTCACCGTGCAGGACGTGCTGGCCGGCGTCGACGCCTCCGGCCAAGCCGACGACCGCCTGGGCCAGGAGATCCCGCTGGTGATAGGCGATGTCGTGGTGCCGATGATCGCCCGCACGCTCACGCCTCGAGTGATCACCGCCGAGGGAGCCCTGCTCGGCCGCAACCTCTACCTGCTGCGGCCCAACCCGGCCGCGCTCGACCCGTGGTTCCTCGCCGGACAACTGCGCACCTCGGCCAACGAGAAGCAGGCGTCGAGCCTGTCGGGCACGCTCCGCTTCGACATCCGGCGGGCCCAGGTGCGGCGCCTGCCGCTCGACGAGCAGCGGGCACACGGTGAGGCGTTCCGGCGCCTCGACGCCTTCGAGTCGGCAATCCGACAGGCGGCGTCGCTGGGGGCCGAGCTGGTCCAGCTCACCGCAGACGGCCTCGCGCGTGGATCACTCCAGGCTGAGCAGCGGTCGAGCCGCAAGCGACCGAATAAATAAGGGACCAATCGCCGCCCCTACTGACGAAACGGGCTCCTCGTCCGACCGGGTGGTGGACTGCACCGCCCCGGCGCACCGGCCATACTCCTTCACTTAAGGCAATCGAAAGGAACCTGGTGAGTACCAAGCACCAAGAGCTCACGGACTTGATCTGGAACGTGGCCGACCTGCTCCGCGGCGACTACAAGCGCTCCGAGTACGGCCGCGTGATCCTCCCGCTGACCGTGCTGCGTCGGCTGGACTGGGTGCTGGAGCCGACGAAAGACGCGGTGCTCGCCAAGCACGCCCAGCTCAAGCAGCTCGGCGTGCAAAACATGGATCCGGTGCTGCGCAAGGCCGCTGGTCTGTCGTTCTACAACACCAGCGAGATGTCCTTCCGCAAGCTCCTCGGCGATCAGGACCACGTGGCGTTGAACCTGCGCGCCTACATCGGCGGCTTCTCGCCGGGCGCGGTCGACGTGCTGGAGAAGTACGGCTTCGACGCCCAGATCAGCCGGCTTGCCGAGGCCGGTCTGCTCTACCAGGTGGTCGCCAAGTTCGTTGACGTCGACCTGCGCCCGGACGTGGTTTCCAACCACCAGATGGGCTACGTCTTCGAGGACCTGATCCGCCGCTTCTCCGAAATCAGCAACGAGACCGCCGGTGAGCACTTCACCCCGCGCGAGGTCATCAAGCTGATGGTCAACCTGCTGCTCGCCCCCGACGAGGACGACCTGGTCACCCCCGGCATCGTCCGCAAGATCTACGACCCGGCCTGTGGCACCGGGGGCATGCTCAGCGAGGCCCAGGACCACATCCAGGAGCACAACCCCCACGCCACCGTCGAGGTGTACGGACAGGAGCTCAACGGCGAGACGTACGCGATCTGCCGCTCCGACATGATGCTCAAGGGCGGCGACCCGACGAAGATCGCCTTCGGCAATTCGTTCACCCAGGATGGTCACGAGGGCGAGCGCTTCGACTACATGCTCGCCAACCCGCCGTTCGGCGTGGAGTGGAAGAAGGTCGAAAAGTTCATCAAGGCCGAGCACGAGCGTCGCTTCGCCGGCCGATTCGGCGCCGGCCTGCCCCGGATCAACGATGGCTCGCTGCTCTTCCTCCAACACATGATCTCGAAGATGAAGCGTCCCGAGGACGGCGGCAGCCGGCTGGCGATCGTCTTCAACGGCTCGCCGCTGTTCA
Source organism: Micromonospora sp. NPDC023633 (assembly GCF_040640035.1). Taxonomy (NCBI): domain Bacteria; kingdom Bacillati; phylum Actinomycetota; class Actinomycetes; order Micromonosporales; family Micromonosporaceae; genus Micromonospora; species Micromonospora sp. NPDC023633. Next base: position 23,377 of record NZ_JBFABB010000044.1, read on the forward strand.
CCGGCGCAGCCGGGTCGGGGGAGTCCGAGATTCGCCGCTGGATTCTGGAGAAGGACCTCTTGGAGGGCATCGTCGCCCTGCCGGACCAGCTCTTCTACAACACCGGCATCTCCACGTACTTCTGGATCCTCACCAACCGCAAGGACTCGGCCCGCGCACGCAAGCTCGTGCTGCTCGACGGCCGCGACTACTGGACCAAGATGCGCAAGAGCCTCGGTGACAAGCGCAAGATGCTCACCGACGAGCACATCGCGGAGCTGACCCGGACGTACGTCGATGCGCTGTCCATCGCGGACGACCCGGGACACCCGCAGCACGCCAAGGTGAAGGTCTTCAAGACCACCGACTTCGGCTACCAGCGGATCACCGTCGAGCGCCCGCTGCGGCTGCGCTTTGAGGTCACCGAGGAGGCGGTCGCGCTGCTCGCGGAGGCGAAAGCGGTACTCAAGTACGCGGAGCGGGAGTCGCTGCTGGCGGCGGCGAAGTCGCTCATCGGTACGTCCTCTGCGACCCGGGCTGATTTCGCGATGAAGCTGAACCGGCTGGGGAAGCTGCCGGCGGCGGTGGAGAAGGCGGTGTGGGAGGCGTTCTCGGTCACTGACCCGGAGGGCGAGGTGCAGACCGACCGCAAGGGCAACCCGCTGCCGGACTCCGACCTGCGCGACAACGAGAACGTGCCGCTGGACGAGGACATTCACGACTACCTCAAGCGCGAGGTGCTGCCTCACGTCCCAGACGCTTGGATCGATGATACGAAGACTAAGGTCGGTTTCGAGATTCCCTTCACTCGCCATTTTTACATCTATACGCCGCCGAGGCAACTTGCCGAGATCGATTCCGAACTGAGATCCCTCGAAGTCGGAATTCAAGCCCTTCTCGGCGAGGTGATCGGATGACTACGCCAAGGCATCTCCCTTATGGATCTTCGTTGCCCGACTCCTGGGGCGTTGTTCCACTTAAGCATCTCGCTACCCTCTCGAATGGATTTGCTTTTAAGTCGGACGGTTGGGGAGGCGTCGGTACACCAATTATTCGTATCGAGAATCTCAATGGTTCGGAGAATTATAACCACTCTGGGCTTACGTTGGATGACAGGTACGAGGTGGTTGCCGGGGACCTACTTTACTCTTGGTCGGGGAACCCTGGGACGTCCTTCGGTCCATTCAGGTGGCGTGCGCCAGGACGGTACTTCCTGAATCAGCACATCTTCAAGTTGTCCGTTCATGGGTGCGACAAAAACTGGCTCTACTGGGCCTTGAAGGCTGCCACGCACTGGATCGAGCGCGAGCTCACCAGCGGCATGATCGGAATGGTCCATGTGACCAAAGAGGAGCTCGGCGCTGCTCCCATTCCTGTCCCCCCTCCTGACAAGCAGCGAAACATCGCTGAATTCCTCGACAGAGAAACGGCTCGAATCTCGCGGATTTCTGAGCTTCGCGCAGCCGAGAAAGGCCTAGTGCGTGACAGGGCTGACCAGCTCCTAGCCGACTTGTACGAGCAACTTTCAAGCCGCAGCGGTCTAGTCCGCCTGCGACACATACTGCGCGGCATTGAGCAAGGGTGGTCACCCGAATGCGAGGGTCGTCTGGCTGAGGTCGATGAGTGGGGGGTTATAAAGGCCGGATGTGTTAACGGGGGAGTGTTCAATCCGGATGAACATAAGGCGTTGCCTGCAGGCGTGCCGCCTCGACGGCAGTACCGGTTGCGTCAAGGCGACCTCTTGATGTCCCGAGCTAGTGGCTCACCCAACCTCATTGGCAATGTTGCAATAGTCGATCGAGAGCCGGGACGTTTGCTTTTATGTGACAAGATCTACCGGCTGGCTGTGGACGACAGGCGGGTGGTGCCAGAGTTCTTGGCGCTGATGATGAGGTCTCCCCAACTGCGGGAGATGATCCGCCTCGGCATCTCTGGAGCCGGCGGCCTAGCAAATAACTTGCCAACTTCTGTTGTGCGTGATCTCCCAATCCCCGCCATCCCACTCATCGAACAAATCCGATTTGTGCGCGAAATGGCATACCATGCCGAGTGGGCCAATCGGGCCGTGAAAGATATTGATCAACAGCTAAGCCTGCTTGTGGAGCGGCAGCAGGCGTTGATCGCTGCGGCCGTTACAGGTCAAATCGACGTGACGACGGGGCGGGGGGTAGTATGAGACTGGCGCATCAGGAGCGACCGTTTGAGGCGGCGATTGAAGGTGTGCTGCTCGGCTCGAGGTGGGTGCCCGCTGTCCCCAGCAACTACGAGCGGCAGCTTGGGCTTGATAAGGCGGAGCTAATTGCCTTCATCAGTAGGACTCAGCCGGACGAGTGGGCAAAGCTGCTGGCGTACCACGGGAACAACCCGGACGAGGGGCAGCGGCAGTTCGCCCAGTACCTGGCCAAGCAGATCGACGAGCGCGGCCCTCTCGACGTCCTCCGCCGTGGCGTCAAGGACAAAGGCGTTCTCATCCGGCTCGCCTACTTCAAGCCCGCCCACGCCATCACCGACGATGCGCTCAAGCTCTATCGCGCCAACCGCCTAACCGTTACCCGCCAGCTCGCGTACTCGACCAGCAACAACAACACCCTCGACCTGGTCCTCTTCGTCAACGGCATCCCGCTCGCCACGGCTGAGCTGAAGAACCCGTTGACCGGCCAGACCGTCGAGGATGCCAAGGAGCAATACCGCAAGACGCGTGACCCAAAGGAACTGCTCTTCGCGCGGCGTACCCTCGTGCACTTCGCCGTGGATCCCGACTTGGTCTTCGTGACGACGAAGCTTGCGGGGGAGAAGACCCGGTTCCTGCCCTTCAACACCGGCTCGGACGGGCCGGGTGTCTCCGGCGGCGCCGGCAACCCGCCGGCCGGCGCATCCGGTTACCGCAGCTCCTACCTGTGGGAGCAGATCTGGCACCCGGACACCTGGATGGATCTGGTGCGGCGGTTCCTGCACACCGACAAGGAGTCGCGGAGCCTGATCTTTCCGCGCTATCACCAATGGCACGCGGTCACCCAGCTCACCGATCATGCAGCCCGCCACGGCTCCGGGCACAACTACCTGGTCATGCACTCGGCCGGGTCGGGCAAGTCGAACACCATCGCCTGGCTGGCGCACCGGCTGTCCAGCCTGCACACCGCGCCCGTGGTCGACGACGAGCGGCTGCGGCCCAACGAGCCGGTCTTCGACAAGGTCATCATCATCACCGACCGGGTGGTGCTGGACCGGCAGTTGCAGGACACCGTCTTCCAGTTCGAGCACGTGCCGGGCGTGGTGCAGCGGATCGACAAGGACTCCGCGCAGCTCGCCGCCGCCCTCCAGGGCGAGACGGCCAAGGTGGTCATCACCACCATGCAGAAGTTCCCCTACATCCTCGACAAGGTGCAGGGGCTCCGCGGTAAGCGGTTCGCCGTGATCGTCGACGAGGCGCACTCGTCGCAGTCCGGCGACTCGGCCGCCGCGCTGAAGAAGGTGCTGCTGAAGCTCGGCAGCGACGACGTGGACGAGTCGGGTGACCTGCTCACCGCCTCCGCGCTGGCTCGGGGCCGGCACGAGACGCTGTCGTACTTCGCGTTCACCGCCACCCCGAAGCCGAAGACCCTGGAGCTGTTCGGCACGCCGCACCCTGTCTCGGGGAACCCGCAGCCGTTCCACACGTACTCGATGCGGCAGGCCATCGAGGAGGGCTTCATCCTCGACGTGCTGCGCAACTACGTGACCTACAAGTCGTACTGGAAGCTGGCCAACGCCAACCCCGACGACCCGGACGTCGACCCGAAGAAGGCCGGCGCCCAGCTCGCCCGCTTCGCCAGCCTGCACCCCACGATGCAGGCGCAGAAGGCGGAGATCATCGTCGAGCACTTCCGCAAGCACACCGCGCCGCGCCTCGGCGGTCGCGCCAAGGCCATGGTGGTCACGGGCTCCCGCGAGGCCGCCGTCCGCCTGCACACCGCCATCAAGAAGTACGTCGACATGCAGGGCTATGCCGGCTGCGACTCCCTGGTCGCCTTCTCCGGTGAGCTGGGAGTCGACGGCGTCGAGCACACCGAGGCGCGGGTCAACGGGTTCAGCGAGGGTGAGCTGCCCGAGAAGTTCGCCTACACCGCCGCCGACGACAAGCATGCCGGCACGCCGAGGGCCAAGCAGGACACCGAGTACCGGATCCTGGTCGTCGCCGAGAAGTACCAGACCGGCTTCGACCAGCCGCTGCTCACCACGATGTATGTCGACAAGCTGCTCAAGAGCGTCGCCGCCGTGCAGACCCTGTCCCGGCTCAACCGCACCCACCCGCTCAAGGCCCAGGGCGACATCTTCGTCCTCGACTTCGTCAACGAGGCCGGCGACATCGCCGAACAGTTCAAGCCGTACTTCGAGACCGCCGCCACCACCCCCACCGACCCGAACCTGCTCTACACCGCGCAGAACGAGGTCACCGGTTATCCGGTGCTGGTCGACTCGGAGATGCAGGCGTACGCCGAGGCGCTGCTCGCCGCGGAGCGCAAGGCCACCAGCGACACCGGCCTCCAGCGGGCGCACGCCGCGCTCTACCGCTTCACCGAGCCGGCCGTCGACCGCTACAAGGCCCTGGCCGCCGACGATCCCGAGGCCGCCGACGGCTTCCGGTCCGCGCTGCGCGACTACACCCGGATGTACGCGTTCCTCAGCCAGGTCGTGCCCTACCACGACGAGGACCTAGAGCGCCTCTACCTGTACGGGCGGGCGCTGCTCAACCGGCTGCCCCGGCGGCAGGACCCGTCCGTCGACATCGGCGAGGTGCAGCTGACCCACCTGCGGGTCAGCAAGACCGGCGAGCACGACGCGTCGCTCACGCCCGAGGGCGAGCAGATGCTGCCCGGCTTCGTCGGCGGTGCGGCGGGCCGGCAACACGACCCGGAGAAGGTCGCCCTGTCTGAGCTGATCGACGCGTTCAACGACAAGTTTGGCATCGGGCTAGGCGAGGCGGACAAGGTCTGGGTCGAGCAGCAGATCGTCGCCCTCGCCGAGGACGGCACCCTCGAAGCCGCCGCGATGGTCAACGACGAGAGCAACTTCGGCGTCGTCTGCGACAAGCGCATCGAGGACGTGATCCTGTCCCGGCACGACGACAACGGAAAGCTCATGCAGCGCTACCTCGACGACGACGCGTTGCGGTCGCAGCTCAACCAGTTCGCGCGCCGGCAGGCGTACCAGATGATCCGCCGCCGCAAGGGAATCGCCTGAGCGGTTACCCGCGCCGGACAAGCGGTGAGTCGAACCCCTCTGAGAAAGGCAACGTCTCGTGACGTCGTCGGAGAACTACGTCCACCTGTGGATCGCCAGTGACGCGAAGACCACAGCGGTCGCGCTGACCGAGGTGGGGGTCAGCGGGCGGGCACGGGTGCACGAGTGGGGCAGCGTGACCGACGTCAGCCCCGACGCCCCCATGAGTCGGGAAGCGGCGAACCGGCGGGCGTCCCAGCAGATGATCCTGATCGCCGTCATCTCGATCGGGATCTGCCTGGCAGGAGGGGCGCCGTACGCCGGAGTGATCTTCGTGGCCGCCTTCGTTCTTGCCGCCGCGGCCATCGTCGGCGCGATCAGGGCTGAGCGGCAGGGCACAGTCCGCACGCCGGACCTGCGCAAGTTTCCTGACATCCACCGCGTGCTGACCACGCCGCAGGAACAGCGTTCCTTCCGGGCGCTGGTCACGCTCGCCGAGCGGGTGGGCCGCACGCTCCCCGAACTCGACGAGCTCGTCGAGCCCAACGAGGCCGGTGAGCTCCTGGCGCAGGCGCTCTGGGACGGTGCCAAGAACCTGGCGCGAAAGCAGGACATCCGGACGGTCCGCGACGACCTGCGGCGGCACGAGAAGGACACCACCGACAATTCGAGCCGCGCGTACCGGGACTTCGTGCACCAGCGGCAACAGGCCGACGAACTGTGGAAGGAAGTCCGCAGCGAACTGGCGACGCTCGTTGCGCAACTGACCGCCGCCGCAGAGGCCGGAGAGCGGTTCATCCGTGACCGTGACCTGGACGAGACGCTTCAGCGGACCGAGAAGGCGCTCGCTGAGCTTCTGATCGACCCCATGTCGGGACCGTCGGGCGCGAGCGAGCAGCTCGCGGACGAGACGACGGCTGTGCTCGACGCCTACCGCGAACTGAATGACCTGTACGGCGGCAAGCACTAACGGTATCGACGACGCCAGTAGACCGATTGACCTGGGGGTTTGATGCGGGCGCAGGACCGCGTGGCCGACCGCTACGAACTCACGTACGCGGTCGGTCACGGTGGCATGGGCGAGGTGTGGGCTGGCTTCGACGAGAAGCTCGACCGGCCCGTCGCCATCAAGTTCCTCCGCAAGCTCTCCATTCCGGACGGCGAGCGGGAGAACGCGGTCGAGCGGTTCATGCGGGAGGCACGGGTCACCGCCCGGCTCGACCACCCCGGGGTGCCCAGCGTGCACGACGTCGGCGTTCAAGGCGACGACATCTACATCGTCATGCAGCTCGTACCCGGCATGCTCCTCTCCGACCTGGTAGCGGAACGCGGCTGGCTCTCCGTGCCGTGGGCCGCGGCGATCGGGGCGCAGATCTGCTCCGTCCTGGCGACGGCGCACGCGGCCTCGCTGGTGCACCGTGACCTCAAGCCGCAGAACCTGATGGTCACACCCACCGGCTCGGTCAAGGTCCTCGACTTCGGGGTGGCCGCGCTGCTCGGTCCGGCCGACGTACCCCGATTGACTGCCACCGGCCACACCCTCGGCACGCCCACCTACATGGCGCCCGAGCAGGCGTTGAACAGCACGGTAGGCCCGAAGGCCGACCTGTACGCGCTCGGCTGCGTGCTGTTCGAGCTGCTGACCGGCAACCCGCCCTACCGGGCGGACAACCCGCTCGGCATGCTGCACCGGCACATGAACGACCCGATCCCCTTGGTGACGGACCACCGCGACGGCGTGCCGGACGCGCTGGTGCAACTCGTGGTGCGGATGCTCGCCAAGGACCCGCAGCACCGTCCCGGGTCCGCCGCCGAGGTGTACGAGATCCTGATGCCGCTCGGTGCCGTCGAGCCGGACCTTGCCGCCGACCGGGCAACGACGGTCGCGGACGGCCAGCGGATCGATCCAACGACGCCGTACCGCTATCCCTTCGGACCGCTGCCGCCCCGGGCACCCCTCGCCCCCACGAAGATCGACGTGGTGCGGCCCCGCAACGCTCCGGAGGTCATCCACGTCCCCTCTCCCGACGAGCTGGCGGAGGTCGAGGAGCGAGCCTGGGAGTTGGCCGAGGAGGAGCGGTTCACGCAGGCGGCCGAGCTGCTGGAGGCGGCGCTACGCCCGATCCGCAAGGCCCACGGCGCGGCCAAGCAGCCGAGGATCCTGGAGCTGCGCGTCAACCTGGCCAACCTGTACGTCCTCGCGGGCGCGTTCCGGCAGGCGCTGCCCGAGTTCCAGCGGCTCATCCCCGATCTGGCCGAGCGACCGGTGCCCGACCAGGAGCTGATCTGGCAGTGCCGGCAGCAGGCCGCCGTCTGCCAGGCGGAGCTAGGCGAGGCTGCCGCCGCGATGGCTGAGCTGCGCTCCCTGCTCGCCGAGGAACAGGGGGCCATGCCCCCGGACGCGACGGAACTGTTCCCGTTGCGGCAGCAGATCGCCATGCTCGCCGCCGGGATCGGTGACGTGACAGATGCTCGGCGTCAGCTCACGGACCTGCTGCGAGACGTCACCGACCGGTACGGGCCCGAGTCGCCAGCTGCGGAGGAAGTCGCGGCGCTGCTCCAGCATCTTCACCGGCTGGGCGAGAACCTGCTCGGTGACACGAACGGACGGAGTGAGGGACGATGAGCACGTTCGAGCTGGAGGACGTCCTCAAGCAGTGCGTCGAGCGGGTAGCCCGATTCCGCCGTCAACACCAGCGCATCGGCGAGCAGAACACCAAGGCGGGGCTCATCGAACCCGTCATCGGAGCGCTCGGGTGGGACCTGTTCGACCCGGACGAGGTGCACCGTGAATACCGGCGACGCGGCACGGACAACCCCGTCGACTACGCCCTGCTCCTACTTCGTACGCCACGGCTGTTCGTCGAGGCCAAAGGACTCGGAGAGAATCTCGACGATCCACGATGGGCCAATCAGACCATCAGCTACGCCGCGGTGGCCGGTGTCGAATGGGTGGCGTTGACCGATGGCGCGGAGTGGCGAATCTACAACGCCCATGCGCCCGTACCCATCGAGCACAAGTTGTTCCGCGCCGTCCGACTGGAGGAGAGCCTCGACGAGACCGTGGAGTTGCTGTCGTTGCTGAGCAAGGACAACATGCGGGACAACCGCATCGAAGAACTCTGGAAGGGCTACTTCGTCGACCGACAGGTCCACGGTGAGCTGCTCGAAATGTTCGGGGATGGGGAGCCGGCAGCGGAGTTGGTGGCGATGTTGGACCGTCGCCTGTCGAGGCTCACTCGGGACGAGGTTCGTGCGAGCCTCATCCGCGTTCGTGCCACCTTCGACTTTCCGTCGTCGGCAGCGTCCACCGGCGTGACGTCTGTCAGCCCTCTTGGCGCTACGCAGCATGCCCAGGCGGTGCCCGTCGTGCCTCCTACGGTGACTTCCGCGTTGCCTCAGCAGCAAACTCCGGTCCGCCCTGCCAAGAGCCGTTCGCACAAGCGGCCGGTGTCGGAGGGGGAACGTGCGCTGAAGGTGATCGACTTGATCAGGGCCGGACGGTTGCGCCCGGGCAGCAGACTCTACGGGAAGTACCTCGGCAAGCAGTACGTCGCCGAGTTGCTGGCGGATGGCAGCATCCGCTACGGCGGGCGGACTCTCGGCTCCCCGAGTGCGGCCGGCGAGGCAGTAAAGATCGAGGTGCACGGCCCATCGATCCCAGCTACCCGCCGAGCCACCGACGGGCTCGACTTCTGGTCTGCGGAGGATGCCCGAGCCGGTGATGTGGTGTCGCTTAAGGAAATCCGGCGACGGCTCGCGACCGAGGGGGAGGCATGAAACAGCCGCTGACCCTCGCGGAGATCCTCGCGATCCTCGGCGACCCGCAGTCCGTCACGGACCTGAAGCGGTACTTCGCGGTCGCAGGCGAAACGGCTTTCACCGGCGGGCAGTTCGAACGGCTCGGAGGCGGTGGCGACCGGCCGGAGACCTGCAACCTCGTTACGGCGGAGGACCTCATCGCGGTCGAACTACTCAGCGTGCGGGTGCCGCCGCGCACCGCCCTCGACCTGTTGCAGGGCGCGCTCGGAGAGGCGGTGTCGGCGCAGCTGGGCGAAATACCGACAACCGTTGCGCTGGGCCACCCCGGCGCGCTGTCTCTCATTGGAGAGGGGCAACCAGCCGACGGGGCGTGGCGGTTGTTGCGGAATGCCGACGGGATCGGCTGGGTCGTGGCAGGGAAGCTGCTTGCCCGCAAGCGGCCCCACCTCGTACCGGTCTACGACGAGGTTGTTGCCTGCGCCTTTCGCACGAGCAAGGACTTCTGGCGCTGGTTGCACGACCGTCTGGGGGAGCAGGACGCGATCCTCGCCGACCGACTCGCCGATCTCCGGCGGCAAGCCGGACTGCCGTACACCATCTCCCTGCTCCGGGTCCTCGACGTGGTCGTGTGGATGCGCCACCGTGACGAGCACACCGGCTACCGCTGCCGGGGCGTTCGGCTCCCTACGAGCGGCTGTTAGCGTTGCGCCCCTGGGGCTGTCGAGGATCGTAGCGACCCTCCAGGAACGCAATGAAGCGCTCTGGATGCTGAATGTAGGTGCCGATCGTCGACGGTCGGTGGTTGCCGGCGGCGAGGAGTGCCTGCTGATACCTGGTCAATTCCTGCCGAAGCTCGTCGAGCGTCGAGCTCCGCTGTGTCATGCCGTCATCATGCAGCTTGCGGTGGCTCTGCCACAGCAGAGATGCGGAGGGCGTGGTTCAAGACGTGAGGCCGCCGCCCTTCACTTCGTTCACGAAGATCTGCCAGCCATCCGGGTTGAAGGCCAATGCCGGCCCGGTGTCGTCCTTCGAGTCGCGGACGGCGACGATGCCGGGAAGGTTGGTGGCGACCTCGACGCAGTCGCCGCCGTTGTCGCCGCTGCGGGTGCTCTTGCGCCACACGGCGCCGGTCAGGTCAGTCATGTCGCATCTCCCCGATGAGCCGCTTGATCATGTCTCTCGATTCTGCCTCGCTGAGGGCAAGCGCATCCAGGCCCCTCCAGACGCGGTCGTAGGCGGCCATCTCGTCCGGCTTGTCGAGGTAGAGCGCGCCGGTCAGGGACTCGCTGTAGACGACTGAGGGTTCCGGGGCGGCGCGGCCACCTTTGGTCGGTGGAAAGTCGAGGATGACGAAAGACCCGGCTACCGCTCCGGGCTGAGGACCCGCCGCCAGCGGCAGCACCCTGACCGACACGTTTGGAAGGCTCGAGAGCTTGACGAGCTGGTCGAGTTGGAGGCTCATCACCTCGGGGCCCCCGAGAATCCGTCGGAGCACAGCCTCCGACAGCACGGCATCAAGCCGGGGGGCGGCCGGTAGCCGCCGGACGAGAAGTGCCTGTCGCTGGAGCCGAACCTGCACCGCCCGCTCACGTTCCTCGTCGCTCAACCGCCCACCAAGACGGTAGAGGGCGTGGGCGTACTGCTTGGTCTGAAGGATTCCGGGGATCAGTGATTCGTCGTACCGGCGGAGGTACGCGGCTGCGGATTCCAGGCCGACGTACAGCTCGAACCAGTTCGGTACCGCATCCCCGTACGCGTGCCACCAGCCCTTCGACTTCGTCTCTGCGGCCAGCCCGCGCATCGCCTCGGTCATCTCCGGCGACACGCCGTACAGCTCGCACATCGCCTTGACGTCGAGCACCCGCACCGGACCCATGCCGCACTCCAACCGCCAGATCTTCTGCCGGCTGTATTCGAGGGCTTCGGCGGCGGCGTCGAGCGTCACCCCCGCCTCGTTGCGGAACTGCCTCAGCAGGCGGCCGAGCTGCCGGCGCGGCACCGTCGATCCGAGGTCGTCAACCATCCGCACACTCCCTGGTTCCAAGACGCAACACTGCGTGATGTGCTCGTGCAACTCTTAAACCGTTCAGGAAAGAAAGTCAATGCATCTCAGGGAAATTGCGCTATGAAACGTTGCGCATCCACTGCGGACTGTCACAGGATGACGACAGCGCGGCGGCCGGGACATTCCCCCGAACCGGCCGCCGTGCTTCCCGGCCACACCCTCGCTGAGCAGCCCGGATGCCGTACCGCTGATCGAAGCTGCGGTGTTCGGGCGGGGCGGGTCCGCCCGTGCGGGGAGGGCGGGTGGACCCGCCCCATCCACGACCAGAAGGCAGGTAGAGATGAGCGCCCGCAACCAAAGGTCCTTTCCGGTGGGCGGTGGGACGACCTACCGCTCCCGCGCGTACCCCAGTCTGCTGCCGTGGCAGGTGCGCGAGCGCCGGTTCCCGACCGCCCGGCTCGGGCGCCGGGGCCTGAACCCGGATGAGGTGTACGCCTTCCTCGACCGGGTGGCCGTCGACATGGCCGCCGTCTACGACGCGCTCGCGCAGAGCCGGCGGGAGGCCGCAGTCGTCAAGCACGCGCTGCGCCGGTTGCAGTCCGAGCAGGCCGAGGGCGGTCGGCGGTGAGCGGGCGTTACGTCATCCACCTGCCGGTCGTCGCCGCCGACCTGCCCGCCGCGCAGCGCCTGGCCCGGGTCGTTGGCCGCTGGATGTCCGTGCTGCCGATGACCGACCCGGGGGAGACCACCGTGTCCGAGGAGGACCAGCAGTTCCTCCGGTACCGGGTCTTCTGCGACGTGCGGCTGCCGGGTGGTCGGCGCTGCGTGCTCCGTGACGGCCACGATGGCGAGTGCTCCCGCCGCCTGCGTCGATGACGGTCGCCACGGCCGACTGTCGGCTTTACGTCATTCCGACGGCTCGGCTGGCAACGTCTGCTTCTGTGGCGCGGTGGATCTTCTCGGGGGACCGCTGAGCGGGAACAGCCGGCTGACAGGTGTTCTCGGCCCGGCGTGGACGGCCAAGCCCGACACTCCGGAGGACACCGGCCGTCAGCCCCTCGCCGTGGAAACGGTCATCGGCTCCCACGCCGCCGCGCTGGTCCCCGGCGTCATCACCACCACCCCGCACGCGCGGTACGTCGCGCTGCACGCCCGCCTCGCGATCGAAGCGCGTAGGCGGGGCTGGACCGAGAAGCACGACCAGGACCGCTTCCGTGACCTCGTCCGCCGGGCCGAGGTGGTCCTGGGTGCCGTCTCGGTGGCCCACGGCCTCGACGAGCCCGACGAACACCGGGCCAGGGCCGGTGACTTCGGAGCCCACGGCGTCAACACGATCGGCAAGGAGCTACGCGAGACGAACGCCGCCGACATCGGCCGCCTGGCCGACACCTACAGCCAGGTGCCGGGCGGCTATCTGCAGACGTACGCGGGAATCGAGTCGCTCGTCGGGCTCACCGATGGCCGCCGGGTTCCCGCACCGGGACCGGCGGCGGACGAGGGGCTGCTCTCGGCCCTGGACGAGGTGGTGGCCCTCGCCGGCCGTGAGCAGCCGCTGTCCCGCCAGCAACTGCGGAAGCTGCAGCATCTGTGCCTGTGTGGCATCGGTGACGCGCCGGACGGGGAGTGCGTGCGGCGGGCGTACTTCGTCGATCGGGACGGCGACGAGGCAGTCGCGAGGACCCATCGCCGCAGTGCCGCGCTGCTCGTCGGCGCGCTGAACGGCCGCGAGGTGGACGTCTCGCTCGACATGGCGATGGACGAGTGGTGCTGCTTCACCACCGGACTCCGTGACCTGCTCGGCAGCGACGAGCTGCATGACCACGCCCGCACCTGGCGAGGTGCCCTGCTGCGGAACTGGTCGGTGTGGGCGTGGCGGCTGATCTGGGCCGAGCTCGTCTCGCCTCTCGCCTTGCGCCCCGGTACGCGCGAGGAGGCCATCGAGCAGTTCGCCACGCAGCTACCCGACGCCACCGTCAAGCAAGCCCTTGTCGCCGAGCTTCCCGCGATGCTCGATGCCGGCACCGGCACACTGCTGCCGGCGGAGCACGAGCTCAACCACCATCCGCGCAACGCCGACGGTTGGACGGTGCCCGACCTGTTGCGGCTGCTCGCCGTCGGAGCCGCGCGGCTCGACCACCTCGATCCGGCCAGCCGGGCGGCGTTCGTCGGTACCCTGCCGGATGACCTGGGCCCCGAGTACGTGGCGAAGTGGTTGCACCAGAACGCTGATCGTCCTCTGGCCGGCGCAGCCGCCGACCTGGCCGGTCACTTGTTCCAGCGGGCCGAATCGGTGAGCCGCCAGAAGATGCAGTGGACACGGGCCGGGCTCCGCCTGCCCACCCGACTCCGTCGGCTCGGTGACCGGTGGCGGCTGGAAGGGGAGGAGGGCAGCGGCGCGGTGTCGCTACGGCTGCCCACCTTCACCAGCTTCCTGCGTCAGCTGGGCGTCCTCGCCGTCTCCGCGGACGCCTGGACGGCTGGTCGCCACGTGGAGGTGATCCGGTGACCGACTGGGAAGACCTGCTCGGCGCCGCCCCGCCGGCGGTGCTCCACGCCCGGCTGATCCCCGACGCGGAGGAGGTCCTGGTGCTGTCGTACACCTGCGACCTGTCCTTCTTCGAGGACGTCTGCCTACGCGACGCGCAGGCCGTGCGAGCCCGCACCACCGTGCTGTTCGACGCCCACCACCTCACCGAAGGCCCCCGCCGCCCCGGACCCGCCGACTACCTGGCTCTGCCGGTGGTCTGCAAGGGCGGAGGTGCGTTCCACCCGAAGCTGGTGGTGATCGCGTCGGAGACCGACGCAGTCGTGGCCATCGGCTCCGGCAACGCGACCGCCTCAGGGTGGCACCACAACGCTGAGGTCTGGACGCTGACGCGCGGCGATGGGCCCACCGTGCCCGCACTCTTCCACCAACTGGCGGACTGGCTACGGCGGCTCCCCGAATACGTGTGGATGGAGGACCTCGGCCGCGACCGCCTCGATCGGGTCGCCGAGCTGCTCACCGCGCGGCCGGCCGATCCCGGCGCGGACCAGCCGGTCCTGGTGACCACGGCGCTCCGCCCGATCATCGAGCAACTACCGCGTCCGGCCGGGCCGGCGACGCAGCTCGCGGTGGCCGCGCCCTTCTTCGACCCCGAAGCGGGAGCGCTGCAACGTCTCGTCGACCGCTTTCGACCCCAGCAGATGCGGCTGCTGCTCACCCGGGACGTGCAGTGCGACCCGGACAGCCTTGCCCGAGTGGTCAAACGCGTCCCGGACGCCGCCGTGAGCACGCCGGAGAGTTCCCGTTACCACCACGGCAAGGTCGTCGAGTGGTGGTCCTCCGACCAGGGTTGGGCCCTGACCGGCAGCGCCAACTGCAGTCACGCCGCCCTCACCAGGACGATGCCGGCGGGTGGCAACTGCGAGCTCGGCGTCGTCTCGCCCCTCACCGCCCCTGTGGTGACAGCGGTACCCGCCGAGGCGGTGGCCGTGTCGGACCTGGCGCGGCTGCCCATTCGGGAGCCCTCACCGTCGGCCTCCACCGCGACGGAGAGCCTACGTGTGCTCGGCGTCCGTATCGGCGCCGACCGGGTGGAGGCGACCGTGCTCGTCGGCTCGGACGGCACGCCGCCGAGCTGGCTCGCCGTCAACGGACTTCGACTCGACCACGATCGGGCGACGGGCAAGCTCCACGTGTACGCGGCCGTACCGGCTTCCGACTGGACGGCGACCAGTGACGGGCAGGCGGTCAGCCAGGTCGTCACCGACGACGGTACGGAACTCCGCGACGTGCTGGTCACCGACGTGGCGGCCGCGCTGTCGCGCATCGACCGCCCGTCCCCCCTCGAACACACGTCCCTGCCGCAGGTCCTGGCGGACTCGGCGCACACGGCAGCGCTGCTCGAAGCGTTGCACCACCTGGCCTCGGTGCGTCCGGACCGGATTCCGCAAGCGCCGGTCGGAGGCCGGCGACGCCAGGTGGAGAACCGCGTCAGGTCCGCCGTGGGCCCAGCGCTGCTCCGTTTCGCCCTCGGCCTGAACGACGCCCACACGCAGACGTCCGCTGACGACGAGGACATCTTCGAGGGGGCGGACCCGGAATCGTCGCCATCCCCCGCCCGCCGTACGCGACCGGCACCGGCCACTCCAGCCTGGCCCGGAACCCTCGCCAGCGTGCTGGACGCGCTCACCCCGGGGCAACGTGCCCGGCTCCGACGCGATGTCACGGCGCTGGTCGACACCTCCCAGGCATGGCCGCTGCCGGCGAAGCTCGCGGTCAGCCGGCTGGTGCTCCTCCTGGTCGCCGGTGGACTGTGGCCGGAGGCAGCGGACTGGGCCGACCTCCTCTACTGGGTCCTGGTGCAGCTGTGGGACACCGAGCAGGAAGAGAGCCTCG
The DNA here is from genome assembly GCF_040640035.1 of Micromonospora sp. NPDC023633. Classification (NCBI taxonomy): domain Bacteria; kingdom Bacillati; phylum Actinomycetota; class Actinomycetes; order Micromonosporales; family Micromonosporaceae; genus Micromonospora; species Micromonospora sp. NPDC023633. Next base: position 38,703 of record NZ_JBFABB010000044.1, read on the forward strand.
ACGGTGAGCACGCGGCGTTGGCCACCATCGGTCTCGTCGCGCTCCGCCGTGGCATCGACCTGCACGACGAGCCGGACGGCCGGCAGGCCGGACAGTTCGACGAGCTGCGCATCGCGTATCGGGAATGGACGGACTGGCTCGCGACGGCACCGCCGGACACCATCCAGCGGTATCACGACGGACTTGGCGGGCACACCCTCGGGCTGCTGTTCGAACAGACCCACTTCACGGCCGAACTGGGGTGGATTCTTGGCCGCACCGCACTGCACGACGCGGTTGACCGACTCGACGGCGCTCACGTCGACGCGAACGGCATCGTGTACGTCGAGGCCCGTCGGAGCGCGCGCCACTCGCTCATCGCGGCGTTGGATGCGCTCCGTGACTTCCCGGACGTCCACGTCGTGGCCGAAGGGGGGCCGGAGACCCATGGCTGGTGGAATGGCCGGCGACTGCTGGTCGTGACCCGATCGGGACCGGCATGGCGGGCGGAACTGTGGAGAGGGCTGCTGACCGGTATCGCCGTGTTCGCCCGTGGCACCCCCTTGCGCCCTGCCGACCAGAGATGGACGGCAGCCACGCCCGAGGAAGCCCTCACGCAGGCATCGGCGGGGTCGCCAGGTGCCCTGCTTCGATGAACAGGGGTAGAGGAGCAACGCATGGCAGACCTCACCGTTGCCGAGCGGGTCATGCAGGAGTTGCAGCGGACGCGGCTTCCGCTCGACGACGACGAGCTTGCACGGCGGCTCGGCGTGCAGCCCCGGCAGACGATCAACCAGGTGTGCCGCAGGCTCGAAGAGAACGGACGGATCCGTCGCTACGTCGGCCCGAGGGGGAAGATCGTCAACGAGCACCTGGCTGGCACACGTCCCGCGGGCTCAGTGGTGCAGCAGGAGGTACTGCCGGAGCCGGCGGCAGGCGACAGCGCAGCACAGCGACGCGCCGAAGGAGTCATGCTCAGGCTGCTGAGTGATCGGCTCGGTCGTGAGTTGAAGCCGCGTAAATTCATGGTGGCGGACGGGGCCCGCGTGGAGGTCGACGGCGCTGACGAGGATCTGACGGTGCTCGTCGAGGCTTGGGCCCATCAGGGGCGCCGAAGTCCGCTCAGAAGCACAAGGTCCTGGCTGATGCCATGCGACTCCTCTTCGTCGCCTCGTCCGTGGCTACCACACCCCGCCTGGTGCTCTGCCTCTCCGATCAGGCGGCGGCCCGGCACTTCACGACCGCCCGCTCGTGGGCAGCAGCCGCACTCCGCACCTTTCACGTCGACGTCGAGGTGGTCGAGCTTCCATCCGAGCTCAGAGGTGAAGTCCTGACGGCCCAGGAGCGCCAGTACCGCTGACGTTCGATCCCTGTGCCACGAACCGCCCGCACTCTGGGCCCGGGAGCGTCAGATATTGGTGCCGGAAACCTTACTGTCGGGTTTCCGGGGCTGGCGTTGTACCGGCACGATGGCATCGTGACCGAGCACCAAAACGTCGCCGCCGATCTGGTCGTGGGCGCTGCCCACGCGGCGGTCAGTCGAATCGCCCCCGAGGAACTTCCGGTCTTCGACGAGGTGGCCGCTGACTGGCGACGGCAGCTGTCGAAGGGATCGGTGGGCTGGTCCGTCCCGCCGGGCGGGGTCGGCTTCGGCATCGACGTCACCCTGGTCACCGAGCTCGTGCTCCAGGTGGTGGCCGCCGCCGTGGGCGAGGTGTTGGTCCTTGGCGCCGCCACCGTCCGGGCCGGCCTGCTGCGTCGCCGCCGGGAGCTGCCCGCCCCGCCCGACGCCCGACCGGGGCTGGATCCCGCACAGGCACGTCGACTGCGGGAGGCGTGCCACCGGCACGCGTTGGCGCTGGGCCTGGACGCCGGGCGGGCGGAACTGCTCGCCGACGCGGCCGTCGGCGCGATGGTCGATCCACCGGACGCATGACCGCGCCCGGCGCCGGCGGGGCCCACCATGACGGCGGTACGGCCGCGGACGGCACGACCGGCGGCGATCGTGGCGGCGGCGCCGGTGGCACCGGTGGCACCGGTGTCGGCCCACGCCTCCCGCCGGACCGGCTCGGCTGGCTCTACGCGCTCGTGCTGGCGTCCCTGATCAGCGTCGGGATCAGCGCGGGTGGCCTCTACTTCCTCGCCGACCGCTCGCTCTCCCGGCCCTGGGCGGCCGCCGTCGACGTCTGCACCCGGGCCCACCCGGTGGCGGCGGCGCAGCAGTCGGCGGCCCGCGACCGCTGCCTGGCCGGGCAGTTTCGCCGGCGTGGAGTGGTCATGCTCGCCGGTGCGGGGATCGCGCTGGGCGCGGCGGCGGCGCTCGTCCTGGTGCTGCCGCTGGCCGACCGGCGTCGGCTTCGCCGCCGGCTCACCGTGCCGGGCGCGCAGGAACGCTTCGTCGATCTCTGCGACCGCAACTGGTTGGCCGCGCGACACCGGCCGAGGCTGGTCGTCGCCGCCCCGCCCGCACGGCAGGCGTACACCACCGGTGGCGTGGTCGGCAGGTCGACGGTGGTCCTCCCGGCGGCCGTCGCGGTGGCCCACGCCGATACGGCGCGGTTCGACCCCGTGGTGGCGCACGAACTCGCGCACGTCCTCGCCCGGGACGTGGCCTGGGCGTCGGCCGTCCGTGCCCTGGTCTGGCTGCCGGTGCCGGCGGTGCTCGCCGCCGGCCTGTTCGAGGTGGTCTTCTTCGGGCTGAACGCGACCTACCTGACGGCGCTCGGCCGCGCGGCGGTCGTCGCGGTGCTGACGGCGCTGCTGGCGGCCGGGCTGCTGCGGCGGCGCGAGCGGGAAGCCGACCGGTACGCCGCCGATGCCGGCCACGCCGGGCACCTGGCCGCGCTGCTGCGCGCCGGGACCGCTCGTCCCACGCGGCGGCGCCGGCTGCTCGCCCGGCATCCGGATCCGGCGATCCGGGCGGCGGCGCTGGGCCGGCCGGCGGACCCGCCGGGTGGCGTGACCCACGGGCTGGCGGTCGGCGCGGTCGCGATGCTGGCGATGAGCGCCGCCGACGCCCTCGTGCGTGACCTCTTCCTGACCGTGCAGGCGACCGTCGGCCCGCCCGTCGCGGTCTGTGTCGGCTCCCTCCTGCTGAGCCTCGGCCTGCTGCCCACGCTGGTCCGCCGGGCCGCCGGGGCGGGCGGCTGGTGGCGTCCCGTGCTCGGCGCGGCCGTCGGCTTCGCGGTGACGGCGTTCCTCGCCACCGCGCTGCCGGTGCCGGGCAGCTCGGGTGTGTCGGCCCGGCCGGACGTCTCCGTCGCGCTGCTGGTCGCCGCGTTCGCGGGACCACTCGCCGCGTCGGTGGCCGGCCTCTGCGTGCTGCTGGCGCGGCTGGTGGTGGCCCGCCGGCCCGGGTCGGTGGGCTGGCGGTCGGCCACGTACCTGGTCGCGGTGGCCGCCGGTGTCGCGGTGCTCTGGCCGTTGCCGGCGCTGGCGTCCGTGCCGACCGACGGCCACGCGGCCCGCGCCTGGCTGGTCTTCGCGCTGCCCCGCAGCGGTTGGCCGCTGCTCGCGCTGCTGGTCCCGGTGCTGGTCGGAGCGCTGCTGCGCGGTGCCGGGCAGGGGCGCCGGCGTCCGGCGCGGCGGTGGGACCGGGGGGTCGTGGCGGTGGTCCTGACCGCCGTGCTGGTCGGTGCGGGGGCCGCCATGTGGTGGACCGAGCTGTTCCCGCCGCACACCCTGGCCGAGGCGAACCGGCTGGCCCAGCAGCGCTGGCTGCTCTGCGCGCTCACCGGCTGGGCGGTCCTGGTGGTGCTCGCGCTCGGCCGCCGCGCCGGTGTCGGCGGGGCGCTGACCGCCGGCTGGGCGGCCGGCACGGCGGCGGCGCTGCTGCAGTACGCGCACGCCCTGGCGACCGGGCGGGCGGACGGGCTGGACACCGCCGAGGCGCACCTGCTGGCCCCACTGGCCTGGCTGGGCTACCTCGTCGCGGTCACCCTGCCGTTCCTGGTGTCCCGGCCGGCCGTGCCCGGACCGACCCCGTCCGCTCCGGGCAGCGCCCGGGCGCCCGTCGCGGCGGTCGGGGCGCTGGCGGCCCTGCTCGCGGTGGCGGTGCTCGGGCCGGGGGTCCCCGGGGCGTACGCCCCGCTGCCGGTGGCCGCCCCGACCGGAGCCGCGGCGGCGTCGACGGCTCCGGTCGCCCCGCCGACGCCCGATGCCACCCCGGGGCCCACACGGTCCGCTCCGGGGCGACCCGACCCCGGTCGGCTGCTCACCCGCGCGGAGGCCCGCCGGGCGGCCGGCGCGGTCAGGGCGGTGCTACCGCCGGGCTGGCGGGTTCCACTCCAGCGGGGCGACGGCGGCGGCTCCCGGATAGACCCGTCGGCCTGCCGACCCCTGGCCGAGGACGCCTACCTGGACCGGCTCGGCGGAGTCGAACGGGTCCGGGAGCGGGCCCGCTACGCCACGGTGCCCGGCCTCACCGCCACCGCGTCGGCCGAACTGGTGATCGAGATCAGGTCCCACGCCGAACCGGTGCCCGCGTCGGTGCTCGCCGAGGCGGAGTCGGCGCGCCGGGACTGCCCCCGGTTCACCGCCCGGGGCGCGGACGGCTCGGCGGTGGGGTTCGCGGTCGACGCGCAGCCGCCGCCCGCGCTCGGTGAGCAGTCCTGGCGGGTGGACTACCGGCTCAGTGCGGGCAGCGGGCGGACGCGGATCACCGGACGGTCGGCCTTCGTGATCGTCCGGGCGGGGCACAACCTCGTGACCGTCTACGCCAGCGCGATCATGGAGTCCCTGGACGAGCGGCTGCTCGATGCGGCGGTCGAGGCCGCCGTGGCGGGACTGACCGACTGACCGACGACCGTCGACCCGCCTACGGCGGGGCGATGGCCGAGGGGACGACGACCCGCGCGCGGGCTGTCTTCCCCTGAGTGGTGCGGTCAGCACATCGGTTCGGCCCAGATGTTGCGGTAGTGACGTTGAGGCGGGGGTCACCGTGGTCCTGCAGCCGGATCGGTCCCCCGGAGGGCCCTCCGGCGCACCGTTGCCCGTGGGCCGCCGCCGCGGTGTCCCGCCACGCCACCCGCCGATCCGACGCGTGACCGACTGCGCGGTGCGGACCCTCGACGCTACGTGCCCGGTCGAGCGATTCGTGCCCGCCTGGATTGCTTGCGCTTCGATTGGGCGGAACGGGAAATAGCTCCCGTGAGATCGGGCCGCTGCGCTTCATGTCACCCAATTTGAATGCGATGCCTCACCCCGTTTCGCTGAGTCCGCGTCGGCACACGTAGCTCATTCATGCTTCGGTGCACCAGGGTCGATGTAACTGTGCCCGCCCCGACGGCTACCCTCAGTTGCATTTTGCGAGGCGTTGGCGGGCCCTTATGATCTAGCCGTGTTGATCTATCATCTCCGGCCCGGGAGACGGCTGCCGACCGGGTTGCAGAGCACGGGAGCCTGGACCGTTGCCTGACGAATCTGCGCACCCCCGAACATCGACGGATGCCAATAGGTCGGATATGTCTCGGCTCGGCGGTGACAGGCGACGTCTCCATCGTCGGTCGGTACGTTTTCAGATCTGGTCGCTGCTGGTGGTGGCGTTCGCGACGCTCCTTCCGCTGTGGGCCTTCGGCATGTATCTCACGGTCCCGAGTGCCGTGTCGACCAGCCAGAGTCAGCAGCGGAATCTGGAAATCGGCGTGCCCACCGACGCACTGGACGCTGCGCTGAGTGCGGAACGCAAGGCGTCGGTGGTGTATCTGGCAAACCGTGAGTCGGGCCGGCCCGCGCTCGACGCAGCGCGCGCCGTCACGGACCAGGCGGCCGAGAAGTATCGCAACGGTGCGATGGATATGATTGGCAGGATCGGCGAGGGATCCACTCCTCGGTTGGCGCGGGAAATGGATGACCGCCTCGGGCAGTTGTCCCGTCAGCGATCTGCGATCGACAGTGGCAGTGCAGAACCGGAGCAGGTATTCGCCTACTACAACGCCGCCATCGACAACGGCATTCGTGTTCTGAACTCTCTCACGAGTGTCGACGACGCGACGGTGCACAGTTTTGGTGAGGCGCTGTCCCGCCTCGCCCGCTCCCGAGCGCTGTTGCAGGAAGTGGACGCCCGGGTGTCCGCCGCGATCGCCGCCGGAACCCTCACCCGCGACGACTGGTACGCCCTGGTCACCAACATCGGCGCCGTCAACGGTTCGTACGCGACCGCGCTGCCCAACCTGCCTGCCCAGGTTGCAGCGGAGTACAACGAGATCGCCAGCAGCGAGGCATCGCTTCGGCTGCGCGCGTTGGAAGAGACCATTGCGCAGACGCGGCCCGGCACCCGCATCAGGGTGACCGCGGCGGAGTGGGACGACGCGACGAAGGCCGTGCTCGACCAGGTGCACGCCTTCGAGTTGCGGACCGCCACGGTGTGGGGCACCAGTGCCGAGCCGGTCGCGCGCTGGACCCTGATCCGGGCCGCCATCGCCACAGGGTTCGGTCTGCTCGGCGTCATCGCGCTGGTGAGCGTCTCGATCCGCATCGGCCGGACCCTGATCCGGGAGAGCAGCCTGCTTCGCAACCGGATGGATGACGTGGCGACCGTGCGGCTGCCGGAGTTGGTGCAGCGCCTTCGGGCCGGCACCGGCGTCGACCCTGACGACATCACTCAAGGCCGAGCCCCCGAACGGCCACGTACCAGGGAACTCGACGACCTCGGCGGCTCGTTCAACCGGGTGTACCGGGTCGCCATCGAGGCGGCCAGCGGCGAGGCGAAGCTCCGCCAGGGCGTGTCCCGGGTGTTCGTCAATCTTGCGCGACGTAACCAGACGCTTCTCCACCGCCAGCTCAAGCTGCTGGACGAGATCGAGCGGCAGAGCAGCGACCCTGATCAGCTCGCACAGTTGTTCTCCCTGGACCATCTGGCCACCAGGATGCGACGCCACGCCGAAAGCCTGATCATCCTGTCCGGTGAAGCGCCGGGCCGGGGCTGGAGCAACCCGGTGCCGCTACAGGACCTCGTGCGCGCGGCAGTAACCGAGGTGGAGGACTACCGCCGGATCACCGTCCACGTGCCGCCGTCGGTGGGCATTGTCGGCTCGGTGGTTGCCGACCTCATCCACCTGCTCGCCGAGCTCATCGAGAACGCGACGCTGTACTCGCCCGCCGACACGCAGGTGCAGGTGCGGGGCATGAGGGCAGCCAACGGCTTCGTGGTCGAGGTCGAGGACGCCGGTGTGAGCATGAGCGAAGCGGCGATGGCGAAGATCAATTCGCAGCTCGTGAATCCGCCGGAGTTCGATCTGACGGACGGGAGCCAGCTCGGGCTGTTCGTGGTCGGTCAGCTCGCCGCTCGGCAAGGCATCCGCGTCTCACTGCGCGGCTCGCCCTACGGCGGTACCACCGCGATCGTGCTGCTGCCTCCGGCCCTGCTCGCCGATGTCAACGCCGACCCCCCTCTCGAGCGTGTGCCGGTCGGGCGCCTCGCTGCGGTCGACTCGTATCCCCAGCGACGTGCGGCCGCCAGCGACCGTGCTTCTTTCGAGGCGGCGCGCCGTCGCGGCTCGCCGCTGACGGTTCCAGCGGAGCTGGGCGCGCCACCGAGACCGGTGCCGGACCTTCCCTCGCTGATCCTGCCGCCGGCCCCGCGCAATCCGGTAGAGGTCGTACCCGACATCGGCCGGCCGGCGCTGCCCCGACGGTCCCGCCAGGCAGCATCCGCTCCGCAGCCTCGGGCCGGCTCCAGCGGTGCGGAGAGCGCCCCCGCGCGGCTCGGACCGGCGCACGACCGGAACCCCGACGAGGTCCGGTCGCTGATGTCCGCCATCCAGCTGGGATGGGACGGGATGCGTCCCCCGAAGTCCAGGACCGATAATGACGCCGGCGCGAGTTCCGGTGCGCCGTCATCGCACCCGCTACAGGAGAGTGATCAGAATGACTGAGACGGTTGCGGACGCCGGCGGCCTTGCCTGGCTGCTGGACAGCTTCGCGGACCGCGCTCCCGCCGTCCGGCACGCAGTCATCCTGTCCGGTGACGGTCTCCTCGTGGCGCGCACGAGGAATCTGGATCGCAACGACGCCGACCACCTCAGTGCCGTCGCGGCCGGCTTCCACAGCCTCGCCAACGGCGCCGGCGACCATTTCGGCTGCGGTGAGGTTCGCCGGACGGTGGTGGATCTGACCGGTGGTTTCCTGTTCGTGACGGCCGCCGGCGACGGCGCCCGGTTGGCCGTACTGGCGGAACCGGACGCGGATGCGGGCCTGGTCGCGTATGAGATGTCGATGCTGGTACGTCGGATGGGGGAGCACATGGCGATTCTTCCGAGGTATGAGAACGCCCCACACGAGAATCGGTGACCTCTGATGGCGGTATGGCGGAGGCCGTCTGAGGGTAACGAGTGGCTCGACGACGAGGCGGGGCCCTTGGTGCGACTCTACGGTGTGACCTCTGGCAGGACCCACGCTGCGAAGATCACTCTTGATCTGCTCAGTGTGGTCGCCGCCGTGCAGGGCCATCCCGCCAGCGCCCAGTATCTCGGCCCGGAGCATCTCGCGATCCTACGGTTGTGCATGCGCCCGACCGCCGTGGTCGAGATCGGCGCCGACCTCGATCTGCCTCTGGGCGTGCTCCGCGTACTGCTCGCCGATCTGCACGAGTTGGAACTGATCACCATTCGCCCGCCGAACCACGGCGCACTGCAGGCCAGTGTGCATCTTCTGGAGGAACTGCTCGATGGTCTTCAGAGACTCTGAAACCCAGGCATCGTCGCAGCAACCAGCCTCGCTGAAGATTCTCATCGCTGGCGGGTTCGGCAGTGGTAAGACGACGCTCGTCGGCTCGGTCAGCGAAGTCCGCCCCTTCCGTACGGAGGAGACTCTCAGCGACCGGTCGGTCGGGGTCGATTCGACCGCCGGCGTCGAAGCCAAGCGCACCACCACGGTGGCGATGGACTTCGGACGGATCACGCTCAGTCCGCGACTCGTCCTGTACCTGTTCGGCACGCCGGGGCAGGACCGGTTCTGGTTCATGTGGGATGAGCTGACGCGCGGCGCGCTCGGTGCGATCGTACTGGCGGACACCCGCCGGCTACCCGACTCGTTTCCCGTCGTCGACTACTTCGAACGGCGCGGCACGCCCTTCGTGGTCGCCGTGAACTGTTTCGAAGGCGCACCCAGGTATCTGCCGGAAGAGGTCTCCGACGCGCTGGAGCTGCCGCCCTCGGTCCCGGTCGTCCTGTGTGACGCCCGGGACCGGGAGTCGACCAAGTACGTTCTCACCACACTGGTCACCCACGTGCTCACGGCCAGGGCCCACGCTTACTGACCCTCCCGTCTGCGACGACACGCCACCCGCTGTCGTGGCAGCGGGTGGGTGATGCGGCCGAGTCCGCCCGGACGGCGCCGGTGATCGTCCACGACGCCGAGCAGGCCCCCCGGGCCACGACCCGCGTCGCCACCAGTCGACGGCGACCGCCGCCTCGCCTCGTCTCCACCTCGTTCAGACGGTCGACAGTCGTCGACGCGGTGCGGCACCACCGTGGATCAAGCCACGGTGGTGCCGCACGGGTGTGTCCACAGCAGACAGACGATCACGCGGTGGCCGCACCTCGTCTACCCGGCCCACCAGCAACATCTCAAACGGCGGCTGGAGTACTACAACTAGATGCCCGCCTCGAGCGCCAGTGCCGTTGCCTCGCCGCGGGAGCTGACTTCCAACTTCTTCAGCAGACCGGCGACGTGGAACTTCACGGTGCTTTCGGTGATGCCGAGCTCGATGCCGATGGCCTTGTTGCGCTTTCCTTGGGTGACAAGGCGAAGTACCTCGAGTTCCCGCCGGTTCAGGCTGCTCAGCTTGCTTCCGTCGGAACGATCGGGAGCTGGAGCGAGTGGAAGGCTGATGGTGGCGCGGCTGCCCCAGTCGGGCACGGCGTCGAGCTCGACGGTGGCGCCTAGCGTACGGGCACGGCCGTCGAGCTCGCGGCGTAAGGCGTGGGTGTCAAGGCGGCCGGCGCCCTGGTCGCGTACATCGACCTGCAGCGACGTGCCGTCGCAGTCCCAGGCGATACGCAAGCGTGTGAGTCCCGGCTGGGCGGTGAAGGCCAGCACGACCGTACGGGTCATGGCGTGCGCCGCGCGGGCGATCTCGCCGGGCACTGGGCGTACGTCCTTGGGCGGTGGCACGAAATCCAGCTGCGCCTCGTGGTGGCGCAGTACCTGGCGGATCTCCTTGCGCAGCTTGGCGAACACGGCGGGTGCCGGTTCCTCGGACGAGGCCAGGTCGGACTCCTGAGCGGTGCGCAACGCCACGAGCGCGGCGGACGCCGAGTCGGTGGCGGCGAGACGGGCGCGGCGATCGTCGAGGCCGGTGGAACGCAGCGTCGTGAGAATGGTGACGAGCGCGGTCTCGTGGGCCGCGGCCATCTCCGCGATCGTGCGTGCCCGCTCGGTCGACGCCGCGCGCGACTCAGCGAGGTAGTCCGGACTGGCCTGGGCAACCTGCTGCCGGATCGACGTCGCGACGATACCGAAGAGCTCCGCCAGGACCTCAGACTGAGGAAAACGCCTGGCCGCGCTGCGAGGGACGAGGACGAGCAGCGTATCCACCGGATCCCGCACCACCCACACCGCGCGGGCCTCCCCGGCTATCGTCGCCGTGGTGCAGAGCGGACGGCCGGGTTCGGTGCGCGCCTTGAGGTCCTCCAGCTCCGCGAGAGTGACCTTGTTGATCATCTCGATTGCCCCGGCCACCTTGCGAGGGCGACCGGTGCACTCGCGGGTGAAGATGATCAGTGCGGTATGCGGCCAGCGGTTTGCCAGGAACCGGGAGAACCGCCCGGCGATCTCGTGCAGCGGCCCCTCGATCGCCTCACGCAGCCCGGCAAGTTCCGTTCCCATTCGAACACCCTAGCCGAAGGACCAGGTTTCTCTCGTCCACCGGCCAGGTCGCGTACGGGGAAAGCGCAGCTAGTGTCGCTGTAGCATCAACCGCCGATCGAAAGAGGAACCATCTCCATGCCACAGCAGGTGCGCGGTGTCATCGCCCGTTCCAAGGGCGCGCCGGTCGAGCTGACGGACATCGTCATCCCCGACCCCGGTCCCGGTGAGGTCGTGGTCGCGGTGGCCGCCTGCGGGGTATGTCACACGGATCTGACCTACCGCGATGGCGGGATCAACGACGAGTTCCCGTTCTTGCTGGGCCACGAGGCCGCGGGCACCGTCGAGAGCGTCGGCGAAGGCGTCGAGTCGGTGCGACCCGGCGACTTCGTCATCCTGAACTGGCGAGCGGTCTGCGGTCAGTGCCGGGCCTGCAAGCGGGGCCGCCCGCAGTACTGCTTCAGCACGTTCAACGCGACCCAGAAGATGACCCTGACCGACGGCACGCAGCTCACCCCGGCCTTGGGCATCGGCGCATTTGCGGACAAGACGCTCGTGCACGCCGGCCAATGCACTAAGGTTGACCCGTCCGTAGACCCGGCCGTCGCGGGCCTGCTCGGCTGCGGGGTCATGGCCGGCATCGGCGCGGCGATCAACACCGGTGGTGTGGGACGCGGGGATTCCGTGGCCGTCATCGGCTGCGGGGGAGTGGGCGACGCCGCCGTCGCCGGCGCTCGTCTGGCCGGCGCCTCGACGATCATCGCCGTGGACCGTGACGCACGCAAGCTCGAGTGGGCCCGGGACCTCGGAGCCACCCACACCGTCGACGCCTCAGCCACCGACGCCGTCGCCGCGATCGCGGAGCTGACCGGCGGGTTCGGTGCCGACGTCGTGATTGACGCGGTCGGGCGGCCGGAGACCTGGAAGCAGGCGTTCTACGCCCGCGACCTCGCGGGCACCGTCGTGCTCGTCGGCGTGCCCACCCCGGACATGCGCCTGGAGATGCCGCTGCTCGACATCTTCTCCCGCGGCGGCGCGCTGAAGTCCTCCTGGTACGGCGACTGTCTGCCTGAGCGGGACTTCCCCATGCTGATCGACCTGTACCTGCAAGGCAGGCTGCCGCTGGACAAGTTCGTCACCGAACGTATCGCGATCGACGACGTCGAGAAGGCGTTCCACACCATGCACGCCGGCGAGGTGCTGCGCTCGGTCGTGACGCTATGAGTGGCATGCTGCGGATCGACCGCGTGGTCACCTCCGGGGTGTTCCAGCTCGACGGCGGCACGTGGGAGGTGGACAACAACGTCTGGCTCGTCGGCGACGACGACGAAGTCGTCATCATCGATGCCGCTCACGACGCCGAGCCGATCACCGAGGCCGTGGGCTCCCGTGCCGTCGTCGCCGTCGTGTGCACACACGGGCACAACGACCACGTCACCGCCGCGCCGCGTCTCGCCAAGGACCGCTACGCGCCGGTCCTGCTGCACCCCGGCGACGAGAAGCTGTGGCAGCAGAGCCACCCGGACGAAAAGTTCTGGCCGGCGACCGACGAGCAGCGGATCGCCGTGGCGGGCACGGAACTGCGGGTGATCCACACCCCAGGGCACTCACCCGGGTCGATCTGCCTGCACCTGCCCGAAGCGGGGGTCCTGTTCACCGGCGACACCCTGTTCTCCGGCGGCCCCGGCGCCACCGGCCGCTCGTTCTCGGACTTCCCGACGATCATCTCCTCGATCCGGGAAAGGCTGCTCACCATGCCCGGCAACACCCGGGTCCACACCGGTCACGGTGACGGCACCACGATCGCCGCCGAAGCCCCGCACTTGGACGAGTGGATCGCCCGCGGTCATTGACTCGGGCACGTCAGCCCACCAAGACTAAGAGATCATCAGGTCGACGTTGCCGGTGCGCTCGCCGTTGCCGAACAGGCAGCCCTCGACGCGGTCCGCGCCGGCCAGCAGGCCAAGCTCGGCGGCGGCGACGCCGGTGCCCCGGTCGTTGTGCGGGTGCAGGCTCAGCACCAGGCTGTCCCGCCGGGGCAGGTGCCGGTGCATCCACTCGATCGAGTCGGCGTAGACGTTCGGCATGGCCATCTCGACGGTGGCCGGCAGGTTGACGATCAGCTT
>NZ_JBFABB010000045.1:0-50636 GCF_040640035.1 Micromonospora sp. NPDC023633
AGCCGACCGATCGGGTCGCAGATCACGAGGGCTTTCATCGTGTTCAGCCGGGCCTTGCCGGACACGAACCGGTGCCGACCCGCCCGGCCCTCGACTGGTCGGCGGACCCGCACTTCGGTGGCGTCCATCAACGCCCGCGGGTGGTGGCCCAGATAGGCGACCACGTCGGCGAGGGTGCGCAGCCGGACGCCGTCGTGCACCCGGCAGCCACGCTCCGCCAGCAACGGCCGCACCTCCGCGACGCTGCGCGTGATCGTCGATCGGTGCACCCCGAACCACGCGGCCACCACATCATGAGTCAACCCGTGCCGCAAGTGCACCAGCGTGGCCAGCAAGCGGTCAGTGAACCCGAACCGGTGCTTCGCGCCAGCACCGATGCTGCGACGACGTGCTCGCGCGGCGAGCCGGTCACGGTGACGGGCCTGCCACCGCGGCGCCAGTTCAGCGACCAAGCCCTCAATCACCTGCCGGGACAGCCCTGTCATCCGACGATTCATCATGATCGCAGCACCAACCATGGCACGAACAACGATCATCGATACTCAAGGACTCGCAACCGTGCACGAGGTCGTTAGGGATCCGGCCAATGGCTTCGGGTCAGGTCCGCTTGCGGCTCGCGATCTCGTCAGAGAGCTGCTGCACGTGGGCGGGGTCCGCGTCCCGGGCAAGGGCGACGTAGTGGTCCATGACGGCCGGCCGGTAGCGCACGGGCAACGTCTGTCCTGGGGCGAGTCGGGTGAGCTCGGTGATCGTGAGGTCTTCGTCTGCAATACCGCGGAACGAGATGCCGTCGGCGGTCTCCACGTCGAACATTAGGACCACGCGTGGACTGCCGTCGCTGCTGACCTCCCGCCAGTCGACGAGAACGCCGAGCGCAAGCGCCCCCGTACGCAGTTCCGCATTGCGCTTCCGTGCATCACTGCTCAGGAGCGGGTTCGGGGCGACGCCCGGGAACTCGGGCCCGACGCCGAGCGATTCCCGACTCAGGTCGGGCCTGAGCTGCGCCATCAGATCGTTGAGCTTCTTCTTCAAACCGAACATCCTGACCCCTCCCTCACATCGGTGCCGGAATCTCGGCCTGGCGCTTCGCCCTCACTGCGATTTTACGTCGCGGCCATTCCCGACCTCCGTCGCATCGCCCCGTCCCGATGGGGTCGCCGTCTGCGGTCGCGGACGGGCTCGGTCGGTGCACCTGTCTGTCGGACGAGCCACGTCCGCACGCCGACAGGAGGACCAAGCCTGATCGATATTGACCCCAACAGTAGCGGGCTTCCGGGGATCGCGCAGTTGCGCGACATCGTGGGCGCGGTGATGACCGTCGGCCTGTTCCTGAGCGTGCTCGCGCTCATCATCTCGGCGATCGTCTGGGGTTTCGGAGCCAACAGCAGCAACCCTCATCTCGCGTCCCGTGGCAAGACCGGGGTGCTGGTCTCGTGCGGTGCCGCGATCCTGTGCGGAGCGGCGGTCACGCTGATCAACTTTTCTGGACCGTCGGCCAGGCCGTGAACTAGATGGACCAGGTGGACCATGTTCCGCCGGAACTCCCCCCGGCGGCCCAGAGTGTCCGCGTTACACCGGAAGCCGCCCACCGGTTCGCCGCACGCGGGGTTGTCGAAACGTGGCGGCGGCAGCGGTTTCGGATCTCATTCACCATCAGTCGCTCCCCCGCGGTCCGCGGTGTCCGGATGGTGGCGTGTCGAGCACCTCCGCGGCCTCGACGATCCCACCTCGCGAAGCGCGCGCCGGTGGGATCGTCGAGGCGCGGGGTCACCCCCGCGCCTCGACGGTGGTCGTTTCGCGCCCAGGGATTCGCGGCGTCGCGGGACCGCGATACCGCAGCCGACCGCGGTCGATGACCACGGTCCCGTCCTCCTTCGCGGTTCGGAACGAGGCGGTGCCGTCGTCACCGCGCCAGATCGAGACGACCAGCGAGTCACCCGGCGTCACCGGAGCGGTGAACCGGCCCGACATCGATATGAACCTGGCCGGGTCGGAGCCGCACAGCTCGTGCAGCAGCACCCGTCCGGTGAAGCCGTAGGTGCACGGACCGTGGAGGATCGGCCGGCTGAAGCCACCTCGCGCGGCGACCGCCGGGTCGGTGTGCAGAGGATTCCGGTCGCCGGAGAGCCGGTAGAGCAGCGCCTGCTCCTGCCTCGTGCGCAGCACGATCCGGCGGTCGGGATCCTGGTCGGGCGGCTGCCACGGTGCGGAGGCGCCACGGTCACCCCCGAACCCACCCTCGCCCCGGACGAACATGCCGAACCGGGCGGTGACGAGCGGCTGACCGTCGGCGACGTCGACGGCGACGCTCTTGAACTCCACCAGCGCGCCCGACCCCTTGTCGTACATCCCGGTGACGGTGGAGGTGACGAGAACCGTGCCAGCGACCGGCAGGGGCCGATGCAGCTCGATGTGTTGCTCGGCCTGCACCAGCATGGCCCGGTCGAAGACGCCGATGCTGCGCGCCACCGGGGCTCGTGTCAGCAGCACGCCGTAGGTGGGCAGCACCTTCTGCTCGACGCCTTCGCTGTTCTCCGTGGTGAACGCGAGCTCGCGCAGCGGGTCGCCGAGACCCGCTCCGACACCCACGGCGTACAGCAGCGCGTCCGTCGAGGTCCAGGATCGCTCGTACGGTTCGCCGGGCACTCCGACGAGGCTGTGATCGAGCGGCATCAGGAGTCAGCCGGCTGCCCGGGCGGGGACGGTCACGATCCTCACCCCACTCACGCGGTCGCCAGTTCGAGCCGCTCGGGCCCACCGCTGATGATGTCGAGGAAACACTCCTTGATCCGGTCGGCGAGGCTGGCGTCGTGCATGTCGGTCCGCACCTGCAGGGCGATGTCGAGGCCCTCCGGGATCGGCGACACGATGAGCATGGCGGGGAAGTGGGACTGCGTGGAGAGCGCGCCGCCTTCGGTCACGAGCGTCCCGGCAGCGTCGCCGAAGGTGAGCTCGGGTGTCGGGACGTAGTTGAGAGCCACCAACCGGTCGAGCTGGATCGTCTTCTCGGAGCCGCCGAGAGCGCTGCCCAACTCCTCGGGGACGACGAGGACGTCGCGCGCGGCCATCGCCCCCAGATACGCCTCGCGCGTCCGCGCGAGGATGTTCGCGCCCGAGCGGGACGGGCCGTTCGGGCGCAGCACGATGTTGGCTGCCCGGTTGGTGACGGTCCCGTCGATCACCTTGCCGGACCTGTTCGCGACGGCGACCATCACGCCGAAGTCAGGCGTCCCGCCTGCCCGGACGAGGGACTCCACGTACACCGCCGCCACACAGACGGATGGCGGCATGCCATTGTCCCGGGCGTACGCCTCCCAGCTCTCCATCTGCGCCTGCGGCACGACGAACTCGCGCAGGGCGGACGGCCCCGGGAGCGAGTAGCGCGAGCCCTCAGGCATCGGGGGAAGCTCCGACACCCCGTCGCTGCGCCCGGGAAGCCGGCAGGGCGGGAGCTCATGGAGCTCGTCGCGCCAGTACCGGCGCTGCGCCTCGGTGTCCGCCGACGCGAGCTGGTGCCGGAAGTCGCACGCCATCTCCGCGAGCGACGCGGTCCGGCTCGGCCACCGCGGCGCCTCCCCGGCTGCGCGCGCCGCGTACGCCGCGGACAGCTCTGCCGTCACGATGACCAACGAACGGCCGTCGAACCCCGCGTGGTCCGCCGCCAGCCCGAACAGGGTGCGCCCGCTCTGCCTGCTGCGCACGACCGCGCACCGCCAGATCTTTCCCTCGTCGAGCCGGAGCGGCCTGCGCAGCGTCCGCCGCAGCGCCTCGAGCGCAGCGTCGTCACTGCCTTCCTCGCCCAGCCGGTGGAACTCCGCCTGTCCCGGATCGGCCGGCACCTCGGCTAGCCCGAGCTCCGGCCCGCTGAGGTACCGGGCGTACAGCGCCTGGTGCCGGCGGTGGACATCGGTCGCGGCGCTCTCCAGGACCGCCTCGTCGACCTCGCCGTCGACCCACCAGGCCATCTCGACCACGATCTTCTGCGGAACCGTCTCCGCCTGCACCGGAGTGATGGCCACGAGCTCGTCGCCCTCGGCGGCGAGCGGCTTGGCGGGGGCGTCCTGTTCACCGCTCGCGTCACGGGCCGCGTCGATCCACGCCGCGAGCTGCGCGATGGTGGGGGTTCGGAATATCTGGGTGAACCTGACCCGCACCCCGGTGACCTGCTCCAGGCGGGCGCAGGCGATCGTCACCGACATCGAGTCGAGTCCGAGATCGAACAGGGAAGCCGCGCGCGGCAGGCCAGGGAGGTCGAGCATCTCCGCGAGGACGCGCTCGACCATGACCTCCGTCTCGCCGTGGGGGCGATCCCCACCGGCGACACCGGACGACGGAGCGGCATGGGAGGTCTCCATGGCCTTCTGCTGGATCATTTCCACTCCTCGTAACGGATGGGAAGGGCTGGCAACGACGATTGGCCAGAAGCTGAGGATTGCCTGTCCTTCGCCGGCGTCGCACCTCTCGGGTTGCTCCCCCGCGTCCCGGCGCCGATCGGCCGGTGGTCGAGGTGGGCGCACGTGCGGAGATGCTGTCGAGCGGCCAGCCCCGCCACGGTGGATCTGCGAGGAATGTTCCGTTCCGTGCTCGCGGATGGGGGAAGAAGATGGGTACCGCTCGGGAGCAGGTCGTCGCGCAGGCCGCCCACACGCCCGACGCGCAACGCTACGAACCGGTGTTCACCAACCCGACGGCGTACCGGGCACCCGAAACGCCACGGCAGGAAACCCTGTGCGCGTTGTTCGCCGAGACCCTCGCCACGACCCGCGTCGGGCTGGACGACGACTTCTTCGACCTCAGCGGCCAGTCCCTCGACGGCATCCGGCTGATCAACCTGATCAACAAGACACTCGGACTGGAGTTGTCGATCGACGAACTGTTCGACCACCCCACCGTCGCCGAACTGGACCAGCACCTCGCCGGCTGAGCATGCCCGGCCCGGTGGTGCACACGGGTGCCAAGCACCTCGAGAGTGGGGAGTGATCCATGGGCACGGAACTCCCCGACCCGGCGGACATCGGCAGGCACTACGACGAACGGTCGCCGATCGAGGACGAGTTCCGCAACGGCCAGGCATGTACTACTGGTACGACGAGGACGACAGCGCGACGCTGACCGAGGCCGTGGCCCGGATCGGTCGCAGGGTCACGGACAGCCTCGGCCTGCGTGCGGGTGAGCACGTGCCGGACGCCGGACGCGGTCCCGGGAGACGGCGGTGTCGCTGGCCCGGCCGTGCGGGGTCCGGGTCACCGGCATCACGGTCAGCGCGTTCGAGGTGGAGAAGGCCACCGAGCGGGCCGCGGCTCGGTCGTCGATCGCCTGGTAGATCGTGGTCCAGAAGTCGTTCCACATCGGCAGCGTCTGGTCGCCCATGTGCGCCCGCTGCATGATGACGATCGCCGTCATGTCCTCGGCGGGATCGTTGTACCGGTGCCGTGGAAGCCGGACCATCCGTAGCTGCCCACCGAGGGGCCCAGGCGCGTGCGCCGGGTGGCGACCGCCATCCCGAAACCCCAGCCCCGGTTGTCGAAGTAGCCCGGCCCGAACCCGGAGACCCCTTCTGCGCCGGGGTCAGGTGGTCGGTCGTCATCAGAGTCACCGACGGTCGCGAGAGCACCCGCTCGCCGCCGTGGACACCGCCGGCGAGCAGCGCCGAGGCGAAGGCGAGGAAGTCGTCGGCGGTCGAGACGAGGCCATCACCGCCGCACTCGAACGTCACCGGCCGGCTGAACCGCCGTCCGGCGGTCGTCGACGACCGCCTCGCCGGTGGGGGCGCTGTCCCTGGCGTACGACGTCGCGAGCCGGTCGAGACTTCCACTCTCCACGCTGAAGGCGCTGACCTTCATGCCGAGCGGTTCGCAGATCCGCTCACGCACCGCCTCCTCCAGGGACTTGCCGGTGGCCCGGGCGATGAGCGCGCCGGTGGCGTGGGCGGCGGAGTCGTACATCCAGCGCTCACCCGGCTGGTGGACCAGCGGCAGCTCGCCCAGGCGGCGCACCCACTCGTCCAGATCCGTCCTGCCGATCGCGATCAGCGCGTCGGCGATCGGGACCGTTCCCGTCTCGGCGAGGACCGTGCCGATGCCGAGGTGAAGGTGAGCAGGTCCCGCAGCGTGATCGGCGGACCGCCGGAACGGTGTCGTCCAGCGACCCGCGGGGAACGAGAATCCGCCAGCCCGACATCCTGCTCCCCCGAGCCGCTCGGTGAAAGAACCGTCTCCCCCCGTTCGACATCGCAGCTCAGCCTCGGCGACGGGACAGCGGATCGATGATAGCCGTCGACCACCGTCCGCCCCCGGATATCACCGGCCAGCCGCTCAGGTCGCGCCGGGGCCGGAGGTCGTCGCCGTGGCGGCCGACCGCCGCAACGCTCGGTCACAGGCGGCGAGATGGCGGCCGAGGGCCTCCTCGAAACTGGTGGTCGCGGCGTCGAACATGAGCTGCCGACGGACAGCCAGTTCGGTGCCCGAGAACGGTCTCGTCATCGCCGCCACGGCGACCAGCGCATGGGCCGGATCCTCGGCCAACTCGTCGATCAGGCCCAGGTCGACGCCTTCGGACGCCTCGATGGCGGCGCCGAAGAGAATCGTCCGGCGCATCCGCGTCCCGCCGACCTGCTGGGCGAGGCGGAAGACCGCCATTCCCGGCCAGGTGGCCTCCCCGTACACCGACAGCGACAGGCGGACGTCCGGTGTCGCGATGCGATAGTCCGTGGCGAGCAGGGCGTCCAGGGCCACGCCCCCGCAGTCGCCGGAGGCGATCGCGACGGTCGTGACGCCGAGGCGCTCGAGCCGGCGCAGGGAACGTTCCCACTTCGTCACCAACGCCACGTCGAGGCGGCTCGTCCAGCCCGCGTCCGGCGCGCCGGACACATGGACGGGAAGGATGGTCGCGGCCTCGACCGACTCGACCGCTGCGCAGATCGCCTCCACCGCGGCGACGCATGCCGGCGTCAGCGGTTTCGAGCCGTTGATGTGGAGTTCGAGGTCACCTCGTGCGCTGTCCACGGCGCCGGCGGCATGGTGGTCGTTGCGGCCGGTGCGGACCGTCTCCGCTGTCACCACTGGATCAGCGCCGTCTCGATCGTGGAACCTGGACCCATGGTCATGAGCACTCCGTAATCGCCTGGGGCGGTGACGTTCTCCTGCTGGAGACGTTCATAGGAAAAGAGGAAAGAGCCGCTCGACAGGTTGCCGTAGTCACGCAGGACCCCGGTGGTGTGCCGGACGTCGTATCGGGTCAGCCCCAGGTTCACCATCACGGCGTCGACGACCTTCTTGCCGCCCGAGTGCACCAGCCAGTGCCTGATGTCACTACGCAGCAGGCCGGTCTTCGCCAGCAGGCGGTCGATGACGAGTTCCGCGTGGGCGCCGATGACATAGGGCACCTGTGGATCGAGGTAGAAGCTGAACCGGCTCTGTTCGCGGTCCCAGTCGTAACGCATGGCCTCCAATGCGTCAGGGATGAGGCAACTGGCGAACTTGAGGATGCGAGGCCGACCAGGTTCGCCCAGGGCGCCGGAACCCGGGCCGGCGACGACCGCGAGCGCGGCGGCGCCGTCGCCGAACAGGCTGTTCACCACCGCGGTCCGCATCGTCGAGTCCAGCGCGTACGCGGCCGAGCAGGCCTCCGTGCACACCATCACGGCCAGTTCGCCGGGATTGGCCATCGCCCAGTTCGACACCGCGTTCAGTGCGTTGAGTCCCGCGTTGCAGCCCATTCCGACGACATCCGTGCGCGCGCAGTGCCGGTCGATCCCCAGCTCGCGAATGAGCAGGGCGCTGATTCCTGGCGTGAGGAATCCTGTCGAGGTGACGCAGCACAGGTAGCGGATGTCGGACACTGCGGCGCCCGCGTCGTCCAGGCACGCGCGCAGCGCGCGCACGCCCATGTCCACGGCCAGCGCCTTGTGTTTGTCGAGCAGGTCGCCCTGCGCCTCCGGCAGCCGGGTGCCGTCCTCCCCCAGCGGCGGCAGCGCCAGATAGCGTCGCTGGATCGCGCTGTTGAGGAATATCGAGCGTATTCGCGGATCGGAGATGTCGAACGCGTCCAGCACGTCCTGCTGCGAGAAGGACGTGGACGACACGGCCGAGCCCACGCCGGCCATCGACGAGGCGTACGGGCTGGATGGGAACCACGGAGAATCTGCTGCCTGCGTCCGGCCGCCCGTGTTCCGGGTACTGGCGACGTCGACCGTCATTGACAAGCCCATGATTGCTCTCCATCTCTGCCGACGGCCGGTAGCTGGACAGCCGTGCGCCGTGACCGCATCCGAGCCACCCATGGCCTTTCGGCCGAAGTTGCGTTCGCACCCATAAGCCGACGATGGGGCCCGAGACGCGGCGGTCGCATCTCGGAGGTTGCCCGGGCCTCGCGTCGAGGCCGTGACCGGGCTGTTCAACGGTTGGGAACTGATCCTTTTCCGGTATCCGGCAGGGCAGCGTCGCGTCGCAGTCATCGTCGTCGCCTGCGCCGTGGCGGGCATCTTCCGATGTGCGGTGCTCTCGCCCTCGTCACCGTCGACACATGAGTGGCGTGCGCTTCAGGCAAGCGCGAAGATGCCGTGCCCCGAGCCGCCGTACAGAATCGGATTCGGGAATTCTGCGGGCGCGTCGGACCGAGAGCAGAGGACGAGCGAATGCACGACTACGTGATTGTCGGCGGCGGTTCGGCCGCTGCATGCTCGCGGCGCGGCTCAGTGGGGATCCCGACGTCAAGGTTTGCCTGATCGAGGCGGGGCTGACGGACGCCCCGGGGGCGTGTGCTGGGTGGCCCGGCTGGAGTTGCGAAAGCTTCACCCGCATTTCCTGCGCGCCGAGAGCAACGGGCGCGGCGCCTCCGCGCACCACGGCGTCGGCGGGCTGTTGGCGTTCAGCGCGGCGGCAATACGGATCCCGCGAGTACGCCGGCGCCAGATGAAACGAGTGCCCTTCGGGACATCGCGAGTGCCAAGATGGCTTACTCGTCGCCCAGTCGACCTGTGCCCGGGTGCGATCCACTGCGGGCCAGTCAATTCGTCCGGGCCGATGCAATACTTCCGCGCCATCCGAGGCCTGGCTTCCGTTCCGTGATCAGCAGCCGGCGACCGGCGCAATGACCTCCTTGGCTGCCCGAAGTCTGGTGTTACCCTGACGCGATGAGACCTCTTCGGTATTCCATCAACGTCACATTGGACGGGTGCTGCGACCATCGCGAATCACCCGGAGGCGAGGAAATTCATCGACACTATGCCGAGAACCTCGCCCGGGCCGATGCCCTCATATTCGGCCGGGTGACCTACGAGATGATGGAGGAGGCGTGGCGGCCGGCGGCGGGGCCGGGAACGCGGCCCGAATCGACGGACCACTTCGCCCGGACGATCGACGCGGCGAAGAAGTACGTCGTGTCGAACACGCTGGACCAGGTCGACTGGAACGCCGAGGTGCTGCGTGGCGACCTGGGGAAGGCCGTTGAGCAGCTCAAGCAGGAGCCGGGCAATGGCTTGTTCCTGGGCGGCGTGAAACTTGCGCTCGCGCTGGCAGAGCTGGATCTGATCGACGAGTACGAGTTCGTGGTCCACCCGAGACTGGCGGGACACGGACCGACTCTGTTTGCGGGGCTCCCAAAGTCGCTCGACCTGAAGCTCGTCGACAAGAAGCAGTTCGAGTCGGGCGCGGTCGCGATGCGGTACGAGCCGAGGAGATGACAGAAGCACCCGGGGATCCTTATTCGAGAGATCTTCACCCGGACGGTATTGGTTGGACAATCCGACCGCACCAGCACGAGATCGCCAATGCGTTCTCCTCCTGGTGCGGTCGGATTGTCGTGACCGCCGTCGCGGCGCGGATTCCCTCGCCGCGGCGCGGCCCGCGTGGTCGAACGCACCGACCCGATTCCGGGCGGCGCCGCCGCTGTCCGCGGGCGGACGGCCAGGTCGACGGCCGCGGCAGGGCAGCCGGCAGCTGATCGACCTCGTCACCACCACGGGCGCGAAAAGGTCTCCGGTGTGAGATTCGATCAGACGAAACCTCACACCGGAAACCTCTTCAGTTCTCGGTCACCGTCGCGCCGCGACCTCCAAACGCCCGGCCCGGCTCACGACACACACCCTGATCCGGCCGGCGCTGTCGCCACCGTCACACAGCACTGGGGCTCGTGCCGCGTTGGTCCACGCCGGGCAGCGGCGGCTGGCTGATGACGCCGTTGACCGAAGGGTTGGCGAGGAAGGTCTTGAGGGTGATCTTGATGCCGTACTGGTCTTCCAGCCGAGCCAGCAGGACGGCGGCGAGCAGGGAGTGGCCACCCAGGTCGAAGAAGTTGTCGTCGACTCCCACCCGGTCGACGCCCAGCGCCTGGGCGAACAGCTCACACAGCTTCGCCTCGAGTGGCGTGGCCGGGTCCTGGCCGCTGGACGCGGCACTGTAGTCCGGCGCCGGCAGCGCCCGCCGGTCCAGCTTCCCGTTCACCGTCAGCGGCAGCGCGTCCAGCACCATCACCGCCGTCGGCACCATGAACTCCGGCAGCGTCCTGGCCACTTCCTGCCGTGCCGCCGCCGGATCCACCCGGCCGCCGGGTTCCGGCACGACGTACGCCACCAGCCGCCGGTCACCGGGCCGGTCCTCCCGCGGCACCACCGCGGCCTGGCCCACCCCCGGCTGCGCGACCAGCGCCGCCTCGATCTCGCCCGGCTCGACCCGGAACCCCCGGATCTTCACCTGATGGTCGGCCCGCCCCACGAACACCAGCAGGCCGTCGTCGGCCCACCGGACCAGGTCCCCCGTACGGTACATCCGTTCGCCCGTACCGAACGGGCACGCCACGAACCGCTCCGCCGTCAGCTCCGGCCGGTTCATGTAGCCCCGCGCCATTCCGGCGCCCGCGATGTAGAGCTCGCCCGTGACCCCCACCGGCACCGGCTGCAGCGCGCTGTCGAGCACGAACAGCCGCATGTTGGCCATCGGCCCGCCGATCGGCACCGGCCGCGCCGCCTCCTCGTCCGAGAAGTCGGTCATCATGTGCAACGTCGTGAACGTCGTCAACTCGCTCGGCCCGTACCCGTTCACCATCAGCACGCCCGGGCACCGCTCGACCACCCGCCGCAGTGCGACGCCGGACACGGCGTCCCCGCCGACCACGACCATCCGCAGCCCGGCCAGCGCCGACGGTTGTTCCACCGACACCGCGTCGAACAACGCCGAGGTGAGCCACATGGCCGTCGGGGCCGTCGAGGCGATCACCTCCGCCAGGTCGGCGATGCTCATCTCCTCCGCCGGCGCCGCCACGCAGGTGCCTCCGCGCAGCAGCGCTATCCACAGCTCGTACGTCGCGATGTCGTACGAGTGCGGCGAGTGCACCAGCATCCGCTCGTGCACGCCGTCCGGCCACGCCGGGTCCAGCACCATGTCGACCACGTCCCGGTGCGCCACCGCGACTCCCTTGGGCACCCCGGTCGACCCGGACGTGTAGATCACGTACGCGAGCTGGTCCGGGTGCCGCACCCCGTCCGGGAGGTCCACCCGCGTCCCGGTGTCGGCGTCCGCGGCCGTGGCCAGTACGACCGGCGATTCGGGGCTCGCCTCCTTGGCGATTCCCGTCAGGTCCTCGTCGCACAGCACCGCCACCGCATCCACCTCGTCGGCCACCAGGGCGATCCGCGACACCGGCCAGGCCACGTTGGCGGGCACGTACACCCCGCCGGCCTTGAGTACGGCGAGCAGCGCCACCCAGAGCTGCGCCGACCGTTTCATCACGACGAGCACCGGCGACTCCGTCGTGACGCCCGCGGTCGTCAGCACCGCCGCCAGTCGGCTGGACCGCTCGTCTAACTCCCGGTACGTCAGCCTCGTCCGGGCATCGACGACCGCGACCGCGTCCGGGGTGCGGGCCACCTGCGCCGCGAAGGCCTCGGTTATCGTCGTTCCGGGAGCGTGGTGGACGGTGTCGTTCCACTGGCGCAGGATCAGGTCCCGCTCAGCCGGCGTCAGCAGTTCCAACTCGCTGATCCGCCGGCCCGGGTCGTCGGCAGCCTGGCTCAGCAGCCGGGTCAGCCGGCCGGCGAGGGCCTGCACGGTGGACGCGTCGAACAGGTCCAGGGCGTACTCGAACGCGCAGCGGATCCCGGTCGGCGAGCCGTCGGCGGCGTACTCCCCGCGGAAGAACATGGTCAGGTCGAACTTGGCCGTCTCGCCCACCACCGGCTCGGTCTGCGCCAGCAGACCCGGCACCTGCCAGTGCTTGCTGGTGTCGTCATCGGAGGTGAGCATCACCTGGAACAGCGGGTGCCGCGAGGCGGACCGGACCGGGTTGAGTTCCTCCACGAGGCGCTCGAAGGGCACGTCCTGGTTGGCGAACGCGGTCAGGTCCAGCTCCCGCACCTGGCCCAGCAGCTCGCCGACGCTCGGGTTGCCCGACAGGTCCACCCGCAGCACCAGCGTGTTACCGAAGAATCCCACCAGATCGTGGACGGCCTCGTCGGTGCGGCCCGCCACCATGGTGCCGATCGGGATGTCGGTGCCCGCCCCGCTGCGCGACAGCAGCACCGCGAGCCCGGCCTGCAGCACCATGAACAACGTCACCTGGTGCTCGCGCGCCAGTTCCTCCAGCCTGCGGTGCAGTTCGGCGTCCAGCTCCAGCTGGACCATGCCGCCGCGATGCGTGGGATGCGCGGGCCGCAGCCGGTCGGTCGGCAGGTCCAGCTGATCGGGCAGGCCCGCCAGCGCGGAGCGCCAGAACTCCAGCTGCCCCGCCAGCACGCCGCCGCCGTCCCGGTCCTCGCCGAGCAGCCGGCGCTGCCACAGCGTGTAGTCGGCGTACTGCACCGGCAGGTCCGCCCACTCCGGCGCCCGCCCGGCCAGCCGTGCCCGGTACGCCTCGCTCAGATCCCGTACCAGCACCCCGGCCGACCAGCCGTCGCTGGCCGTGTGATGCATCACGACGAGAAGCACATGCTCCGCGGGCCCCAGTCGGTACAGCCATGCCCGCACCGGCAGCTCGTTGGCCAGGTCGAAGACGTGCCGTACGGCCCCCTCCAGCAAGCCCGGCAGGCTCGTCTGATCGGCCTCGGCCACCGTCACCCGCGGTACCGCCGCCGCCGCGTCCACCACCCTCTGGTACGGCTGCCCGTCGGCGACCTGGAAGACCGTGCGCAGCGCCTCGTGGCGACCCGTCACGTCCCGCAGCGCCGCGGTCAGCGCCTCCGCATTCAGCCCGCCGCGCAGCCGCCACGCGAACGGCACGTTGAACATCGCGTTCGGGCCGTCGTACTCGTTCATGAACCACAGACGCTGCTGCGCGAACGACAACGGCAGTCGCTCCGGCCGGTCCTCCACCCGCACCAACGGCGGCCGCGCACTGTCCGCCCCCGCCAGCGACCGCGCCAGCGACCGCACCGTCGGGTTCTCGAACACCACGCGGATGTCCAACTCCGCGCTCAACACCGACCGCACCCGGCTGATCAGGCGGGTCGCCAGCAGCGAGTGCCCGCCCAGGTCGAAGAAGTTGTCTTCGACGCCGACCCGGTCGAGGCCCAGGACCTCCGCGAAGAGCTCACCGAGCACTGCCTCGTGCGGGGTGGCCGGATCCTGGTCGCCGACCGCCGCACCGAAGTCCGGCGCCGGCAGCGCTCGCCGGTCCAGCTTGCCGCTCACCGTCTGCGGTAGCGCGTCCAGCACCATCACCGCGGCCGGCACCATGTACCTCGGCAGCGTCCTTGCGGCCTCCCGCCGTACCGTCGCCGGGTCCACCCGGCTGCCGGGCGCGGGCACCACGTAACCGACCAGCCGCGGCTCACCGGGACGGTCCTCCCGCATCACCACCACGGCCCGGCCTACTCCCGGCTGCGCGGCCAGCACCGACTCGATCTCCCCCGGCTCGATCCGCAGGCCCCGGATCTTCACCTGGTCGTCAGCGCGTCCCACGAAGACGATCTGGCCGTCGTCGGCCCATCGGACCAGGTCTCCGGTGCGGTACATGCGCTCCCCCGCATCGAACGGGCACGCCACGAACCGCTCCGCCGTCAGCCCCGGTCGGTTCAGGTACCCCCGCGCCAGCCCCGCACCCGCGAGGTAGAGCTCGCCGGTCACCCCCGCCGGAACGGGCCGCAACTCCTCGTCCAGCACGTACACCCGCGCGCCCGGTAGCGGGCGGCCGATCGGCAGCGGTCCGTCGACCAGTTCGAGTTCCGCCGCCATGTCCCCGGCCGTGGCGTACACCGTGGCCTCGGTCGGCCCGTACGCGTTGACCACCCGGGCGCCGGGCACCGCCGCCCGCACGGCCCGCAGCACCGGCGCGGTCAACGCCTCGCCCGCAAGCACCACCGTCTGCGCGTCCGCGGACGCGGAGGGATCCGCCGCGGCCAGCACCCCCGTCATCGCCGAGGGCGCCGTACTGATCAGGCTGCCGGACCAGCGGCCACGCGCCAGCACCAGCACGTCCCGCACCACTTCCACGCAGCCGCCGCAGGCCAGCGGTCCGAACACCTCGAACACCGACACGTCGAAGCTCAACGACGTCGACGCCAGCACCCGGCTGAACTGGTCCGCGCCGAACGTCGACGCTGCCCAGGACGCCAACCACGCCGCGGAGTGGTGCTCGACCACGACACCCTTGGGCTGCCCCGTCGACCCCGACGTGTAGATCACATAGGCGGGGTGGCTGGGCAGCAGCGGCGCGACACGGTCCGCATCAGACAGGTCGGTGGCGGGCAGGGCTGCCACGGCAGCGTGGATCGCCGGGTCGTCGACCGCGATCACCCGCGCGCCGCTCACGCTGTTCGATGCCACGCCGAGGGTGGTCGCGGCCACGTTGCGCGAGGCGAGGATAGCCGTCGGAGCGGCGTCGGCGAGCATGAAGGCGATCCGGTCGGCGGGGTAGGCGGGGTCGACCGGCAGGTAGGCGGCACCGGACTTGAGGACCGCCAGGACCGCGACGATCAGCTCCGCGGAGCGTTCCATCGCCACGGCGACCAACCGCTGCGGGCCGGCACCTTGCTTCACCAGGTACCGGGCCAGCCGGTTCGCCCGCGCGTCCAGCTCCGCGTACGACAGCACCGTGTCCTCGAACACCACTGCGACCGCATCCGGGGTCCGGGCCACCTGCGCCGTGAACAGCTCACCCAGGACCTCCCTCGCAGGAGCAGAAGAATCCGCCGTCACCTGGTCACTGATGTTCATCGTCACGATTGCTCCGCTCACCCACGGTCGGCTTCGATCAAGCTCTTGGGCCGCATGTCGGTCCAATGCTCTTCCACGTACTTGAGGCAGTTCGAGCGGGAATTCCTTTCGTACGCGGTGACCCAGCCGTCGGGAACGGCGATGGCGGCGGGCCACAGGCTGTACTGACCCTCGTTGTTCACGAGAATCAGGTACAGGGCGTCAGGGTCTTCGAATGGATTAATCATGGCATCTCATTCCGCTAGTCGGTGACGCCGACGGATCGCTTGCCAGAGTCACAGGCAGACCTGCCTGTCGCACCTTCACGATTGCCGACGGGTGACATCCGTTTCCTGTCGAGCCCGTACGTATCTCGGAAAGTGCGCGGGGCGGCACTCGCCCACCCGTTCCGGTCGAGCTGTCAGGACCATCGGGCGGGAGCGATCTGAAAAGGCACTACTGGTTCACGCTGAGATAGCTGTGGAGGCGGCGGACGCCTTCGGCGACCGTGTCCTCGCCCTTCGCGAACGCGATCCGGATCTGCGGTGGGCGCGTCCGGTCCGTCGAACCGTAGAAGCACTGGCCGGGCACGACGCCGACGCCGCCCTCCCGCAGCAGGCGCTGGACCAGTTGCGATTCCTCCTCCCCCCGCAGCGCGAAGGAGGTGGCGTCGCACATCACGTAGTAGGCGCCGGCGGGCCGCTGGAACTCGATGCCGCATTTCTCGAGTCCGTTGACCAGGATGTCCCGTCGCCGCCGGTAGACGTCCCGCAGCTCGTCGAAGTAGCTCTCCGGCAACGAGAGCGCCGCGACACCGGCCGCTTGGAAGGGGCTCGGGGCGGCGATCGTGAGGAAGTCGTGCACCCGGGCGACACGCTCCATGAGATTCTGCGCCCCGGTCACCCAGCCGACCCGCCAGCCGGTCACGGAGAACATCTTCGAGAGGGCGTTGATCGTGATCGACTGCTGTTCCATGCCGGGGACGTCGGAGATCCGGGCGGGTCGCTCACTCGTGAAGTAGAGCTCGTCGTAGATCGCGTCATGGATGACGACGATGCCGAGCCGCTGGCAGACATCGGCCAGACCCTGGGTCTCGTCCCTCGTGAAGACGCGCCCCGTGGGATTGTGCGGTGAATTGACGATGACCGCGCGGGTGTTCCGGTCGGCGACGGCGGCGACGGCTGCGGGGTCGAGCTCCCAGTCGGGGCCCTTCAGCTGGACGTACCTGGCTTCCACACCGATGAGTCGCAGGTTGACCGCGTAGGACTCGTAGGCCGGCTCGACGATGATGACATTGGACCCCCGCTCCGCCACGGCGAGGAGCGCGGCCAGCATTCCTTCGGTGGCCCCGCAGGTCACGCAGATCTGCGTTTCCGGGTCGTAGGGCTCCGGCATGTTCCAGCGGCGCTGCTCGAATTCACTGATGGCCTGGAGGAACTGCTCGCTGCCGCGGGGTGAGGTGTACTGGTTGTCGTTCGACCGGATGGCCGCGACGGCGGCCTCTGCGAGGCTCGACGGAAGCGGGTAGCTCGGTATTCCCTGCGCCAGGTTGACGGCGTTCGCGGTCTGGCAGGCGCGGGTCATCCCGCGGATCACCGACTCGCCGACAGGAATGTTCTCAGGCGACCTGAACATGGTGTCCAGGTCCGGCGTTCTCGACATGAGCTGGTTCCTCTCCTGACATGGACGCAGCCTTCGGCGCGACTGATCACGGTGTGGTACGGCGAACTGATCGAGATGCCCGCCGGACGTCACGGGCGCGCCCGGCGGTCCGCATACAGCCGATCGCCGTCCACTGGGACCGCCGGTCGCGGCCGGCCGCGGGACGCGCTGTGCCACGCGAGCGGATGGCCGTGCCGCGGTCGCAGGTCGCGGACCTCACCGGCACGTCGCCGGCGTCGGGCGGCAGAGTCGACGCCGGGTCGCCACCACGGGACGTCCAGCCGCGGGCCGAGCCGCTCGGCGGTCCGGTCGGGATCGGGAGTGCGGGCCCACGGTTCAGTCGAGCTGAGAGCAGATCTCGTCGAGGAGGCGATACTCCAGGGCCTCGTCCTCGTCTCGGCCGCCGAGCATGTAGTAGCCGAACTTCATGTGCTCCGTGACGCCGTTCAGCTCGGCGATCCCGTTCCTCAGATCGGTGATCGCGGCCTCGACGTCCTCGAGTTCCACCTCGGTGTTCTCGCGGATGTACAGGGCCGTCAGCCGCCTCGCCGGAAGGATCTCACCGTGCGAGGCCCGGACCTGGGGATGCGTCTTGTAGCTCTCCCAGTACATGCGCGAGCCGGGAATGATCCCGGGTGGTGCGACGGAGATACTGGTGATCAGGTCGCGATAGGTCTCGGCCATCGAGAGCCAGCTGTCCACCTCGCTGCGCAGGTTCTCCAGCGTGGTCCCCGGCAGGCCCATGATCCCCGACGCGAAGAGCTTGTAGTCGAGGGAACGCGCCAGCTCCAGCGCTTCGGAGATCCGCTCCGGCCCCTTGTTGATGCCCTTGGAATCCGCCTTGAGCAGCTTGGGGTCGAATGCCTCCAGCCCCACGTTCCACGTACGCACGAACCCCTTGCACAGCTCGGCGGACTCCAGGAACTCGTACACCAGCCCGTAGGCCAGCATGAACCGCTGCTTCTGCAGGATCGGAGACTTGGCACAGGCCTCGGCCATGTCGTTGAGGTAGGAGATGTTCCCGTCCCACTGCTCGCTCGAGAAGCCGAGCGTCGAGTCACCGCAGGCGTAGACGTTCGCGCCGAGATCCCCGACGATCGTCTCCAGCACCGGGATCGCCGACGCGACGTCCACCGTCTTGGGGGTCAGTCCCTGGATCGAGCAGTGCATGCACCGGCGACCCGGCCGCTTGCCCCAGGTGCACCCGCCGTCGAGCGGAACCGTGACCATCCGCTTGAGGTCGTAGTGCTTGGCGTACCAGACGTTGAACGCGCGGTCGTAGTGGTTCTCGAGCTGGTCCAGGATCAACCGGTAGTCGGGAAGAATCCGCCGGTTCAGCGGGAAGGTCCCGGCGTCCTGATTCACGACCTCGCCACCGGGCACCCGGTACGCCAGGGACGGAACCTTCCGCAGATCCAGCCCGCCCTGCAGGTGTGTCAGCAGACCCATCATCGTGAAGGGGCCGTTGTTGCCGGTGCTGACGAAGTCCACCACGCGGCTGCCGTACTTGCCGGTCAGCGTCTCCTGGTAAAGGATCCCGGCATGGTCGTTGCCGAACACCACGACGGCCTTGGGGTTCACTCTCTTGATCTCCGCCGCCACGATCATCGCCCACAGGGTCGTCGCGGTGTAGACCGAGAACGCCGCCACGTCGGGCGGATCCTCGTTGATCGCGGCCCGCACCTCCGGCCAGCCCAGATGCCCCATGTCCATGTAGCGCCAGGCGATGTCCGGGAAACACCTGGCCTGATAGGTGATCATCTCTACGAGGCTGGCATGCGGATACACCGAGCCCTCGTTGCGGTAGCGGTCCTCCTCGGTCAGTCCCTCGCCCAGGGCGTCACCGGCGTTGTGGGCGTCGCGGTGCGCGGAGGTGAGCGGCAGACCGAAATACCACACCGAGCCGAGCTTCCTCAGCGGATTCACCGCTCCCGGGCTGGGATAGTCCCAGTGGTAGCGAGGATCAGCGCCGACGAATTCCTGAACGGGCTGAAGACTCATCTTCATCGCCAGAACCTCCAGCTGTTGATACGTGAGCCGCAGGGTTCTCGGCGGACAGTCGGTTCTCGCCAGGGCCCGGAATCCCCGTTCGGACGTACCGGGGAATGGGCCGCCGAACCCGGCGGCCGGGGAGTCGCGGACGTCCGCAGCGACCACACGCGCGGACACCCTGCGATCTTCTGTTCCTGACCTGCCAGTGGAAGAACTCCCGGCCTCGTCATCGTCCTGCTCTCCTTCACCGACGGTCGTAGCGGAAGCGTGGATGGAGCACCACGGGGGTGGCCGCTCCCGGCGACCGCGCGTCCATCTTCGACGCCCCGACGGGCGCGTCGCCTCTCTGAGCGTGCGGAGGTTCCGGGCCCCGACGCGGAGGGCGCTCCCCCGGCGAGACGGGACGCGACCAGCGCTTGTGGCTGGCCAGCACGGAGAAAGTTGGTTGGTCTCGTCACCCGCCCGACCATGAAGCGGTGACCTACGACGCTGTTGTGGTTGGGGCGCGCTGTGCGGGTGCGACCACGGCGCTCCTGCTGGCCCGGGCGGGACACCGGGTGCTCCTGCTGGATCGCGCGAGGTTCCCGAGCGACACCCTGTCCGGGCTGTACATCCATCAATCCGGCGTCGAGCGGCTGGCTCGCTGGGGCCTGCTGGACCAGGTGCACAAGTCGGGCGCCCCGCCGTTGCAGACCGTCACCTACCGCGTCGCCGACGTCTGCCTGAGCGGGCCGGCGCCGACGCTGCCGGGCGTGGTCGGCGCCTACGCGCCGCGTCGCTACGTGCTCGACACGATCCTCGCCGAGGCTGCCGCGGCGGCTGGCGCCGAGGTGCGCGACCGCACGACGGTCACCGGCCTGACCACCGACGACGACGGCCGGGTGACCGGCGTACGCCTGCGGACGGCGGACGGCGCCGAGGTGACCGAGCGGACCCGCCTCGTCGTCGGCGCCGACGGCATGCGCTCCACCGTGGCCAGGCTGGTCGACGCACCCCTGTACGCCCAGCACCCCAACCTGACCTGCGTCTACTACACCTACTGGGCGGGCGTGACGGGGGCCGACTTCCAGATCTACGAGCGCCCCGGCGGCTGGGTGGCCGCGCTGCGTACGCACGACGACCTCACGCTGATCGCCGCGTACCTGCCGCAGGCGCAGTTCGACCGCGTCCGGCGCGACGCCATGACCGCCTACCGGGCCACCATCGCGACCACCGCACCCGACCTGTGGCAGCGGCTGGCCGACGCGACGATCACCGACCGGCTGTACGGGACCGGCAACCAACGCAACTTCTTCCGCCGCGCCAACGGCCCGGGCTGGGTCCTGGTCGGCGATGCCGGCCACCACAAGGATTCCATCAACGCCCATGGCATCAGCGACGCGTTCGTACAGTCGGAGCTGCTGGCGGGCGAACTCGGCGGCGACGACCCGGCAGCGACCATCGGCGATCCGGCCCGGCTCGACGCCGCCCTCTCGCGCTTCGCCGTCGCGCGGGACGAGCACATGGCCCCGAACTACCAGACCAACCTGGTGACGGCGCGCCTCGACCCCACCCCCGACCGGATCGCCATGCTGCGCGTCGTCCAGGACTCGCCACAGCTCACCGAGCGGTACCTCGCCGTGGTGGGCGGAATCCTGCCCCCGGAGGGGCTCTACACCAGAGACCTGCTCGCCCAGTTGTCCGCGCAGGCCGGGGGCGTGTTCGCGCGAGATCACATTGCCCGATGAGAACCTGCGCGCCGGCGGCGCGGTCACCATGAACGGTCCGCCGAGCCTGACTGCCCCGCGCAGGGAGAAATTTCAGCACCGTACGCCAGCACGAGCGAAGGGGCGACATGACGCATTCAGAGATCGACGAACTGATACTCCGGCGGCTCAGCGCCGGTGATGCCAACCCCATCCTGGTGGCCGACTTCCAGGCGTTGTCCCTGGCGCCCCGGATGAGCGAGATGCTCAGCGAGAGCGTTCAGGACAGGCCGGTGTTCCAGATCGACCCGATCGGCGTGTTGACCGGGTCGCGCCGCTACGTCCCGCTGCCGGAGCTGGCAGCGACCTGCGTGGACGAGTTCCTCAGGTTCGGTGCGGACCGTGGCCCGGCCTTCGTGGTGGGGCACTGCAGCGCCGCCGCGCTCACCCTGCGCGTCGCGGACCTGCTGGCGTCCAGCCGTCCGGTCACCGCCGTCCTGGTGCAGCCGGCGTGGCCCGACGACGAGCTCGTGGCAGACAAGTTCGCCGAGTACCTCAGCAAGTTCGGCAAGGCCACCCGCGCGTGCCCGGAGCTGAACGGCGATCCTGAACAGGTCGTCGCCGAGATGGAGCAGATCTTCCGTGACGAGATGAACGCCCTGGCGGCCAGCAGGGACCTCGCCGGCTCGATGGCAGCCTTCTCGGACCTGCTCGTCTGGTACCGCGGCTGGCTCGCCTTCCTGCTGGCCTGCCGCAACGACACGTCGACCGATCGGGCCGCCGCCCGGGCGGCGGTGACGGTGATGTCCGACTCGCCGTCGACCGTCACGGCCAGGGGCCTCAGCAAGGACGCGTACCAGGTGTGCGAGCTGTCGACGCCGCAGCCGGCGGGTAAGGTCACCCGGGAGCTGGCCGACATCGTCGCCGCGTACATCGAGTCACACTGACGGCGTGTCTCGGGCGGCGACGCGCCGCCCCCTGGCGGTAGGCCGGTCCCACTGTGGACGCGTGTTGGGTTTGCCAGTGGTGACTGGTGAGGGCTGGTCGCCCCGGTGCGGCTGGACAAATGGCGGCCCGGGCGGGGCGCTTCCAGTGAGTCCGCCCGTCCCGTTCGGGGTCGGGGCGCCGGCCCCGCCCCGCTCGGTGGCGTGACCAGAAGCTCGCCCGGCCCGTGGGCTGCGGGTCGTGAGCCCGCCCGACACTCCCTCGTCGCCTGCCCCTGGACGGTCGCGACGGCCCGCACGGCCCGGCCACCTCCGCGGTGGGGCTGCGGGTCGTCGGCAGTCACGGCCCTCCGGCGAGTGCGCGCTTCCGGGCCGGCGCCGTCACGACGTCTCCCCCCGCACGGTAGGCGGCCGCGAAGGCCATGGCCGCGTTCCAGGACGCCCTGACCAGCGGCGGTCGGACAGCTCACCACAACCGGCTCGACCGTCGCCCGCGAACAGACCGGCGGCGGACGCACCCGCGCCGATGAGGCGCTGGCCGCGCCACCACGCACCTCGGCGTCGCGCCGCCGCGCCCACAGGCACCCCCAGCTGCTCGGCCTTCCGCCGTCGCGCCGTGGTGGCAGAACTGCACACCGGGGCGGGCCCGCGTCGAGGCCACGTTCGGCGCCTCGCTGGAGCATCACCGCTACGAGGCGCCCTGCCCTCGATCGCGACAGCGCCTCAACCGAGCTCGGGCCCGCGCCGCCCGTGGATGTCCGGCGC
Organism: Micromonospora sp. NPDC023633; assembly: GCF_040640035.1. Lineage (NCBI taxonomy): Bacteria > Bacillati > Actinomycetota > Actinomycetes > Micromonosporales > Micromonosporaceae > Micromonospora > Micromonospora sp. NPDC023633. The sequence continues at coordinate 22,174 of NZ_JBFABB010000045.1, forward strand.
CTCGCGGCGTAGGTCAGGCGGCGGAAACTGCCGCGCCGCGGTAACCGCCGTTGCCGCCGCGCTCCGGCCTGCCGGCAAGCGGACCGGCCGGTGTCCGCGCGAAGCCGGTCTGGTCCGCCCCGGGTACGCGCCGGGCCATCGACCGCACGTCCGGCAATGCCAGCAGCACCGGGGGGTCGAGGAAGTGGACCGGACGCAGCCGCAGGTCGGGCAGGGTCAGGTCGTCATCGTCGCGAAGCTGCACGGGCCCGTGCCGCAGCAGGTACGGCTGCTCGTCGCCGGCGGCCGGATCGTCCACCTCGCCGGACCGCAGGGAATGCGCCAGCAGGAACCACGATCCTCCCGGCACCTTGTCCAGCAGGAAGGGACCGGGACGCTCCAGCACGGTGTAGCTCACCGGCCGGCCCTGCGGGATCGGCTGCGGGAACAGGCCGACGAACGTGTGGCCGATCGGGGCGTCCGGGGCGGAGAGGACGGTGCCGCTGACGGTCGACGACGGGATCCGCGCCGTGTCCGACTGATCGTCGACGGCTACTGCCGGAACGCTACCGCCGAAGCGGCGGTATGCGCTCGGCGATATGCCGACGCTGCTGGTGAACCGGGTGCTGAAGGTGCCGACACTGTTGTATCCGACCAGGTGGCTGATGTCGATGACATTCAACGAGGTCGAGACGAGGAGCTGCTTTGCCTTTTGCAGCCGCAGCGCCGACAGGAATCTCCTCGGCGACAGGCCGGTGACCCGTTGGAAGACGCGGCAGAAATAGAACTTGCTGAACATAGCGGTACGGGCCATGTCATCGATGGTCAGCGGCTCACCGAGGTTTTCCTGCATGGATCTGATGACTCGGTGGACAGCTCTCTCGACTGACTGGTCCATATCCCCTCCCTAGCTCCCGAAGTGCCTGCTCTCGGGTGGCGTACGGCACTCTCGGGATGGATGTGCAGCACCGGCACATCGACTAGGAAACGCAAACAGGAACCGGATCACGCACCCCGGACAGGGAGCCCGCAAACGCCCGTAAGTCATCCCGGAGTCGCTGACTGATCACACTGAAGTTTCCTGTCCTGCCGGCTGGAACTGCACCTTTAAAAGTGCCGTCAGCCCTCTGCGGTTTCCTGCCACTTCCCCACCAGCGATGACGGCAGGGCGGGCGGGATCCACACGGGACGACCACTCCTCACCTAATGAGTCCGGTGCGGCGCCTTCGGCCGTGCGACCGCACCCGTTTCCGAAGCACAACGGAAGGTGACCGGCACGCCGCGATCGCCGATGCTGGCTTGAACCGTGGCTCTGCCGAAGCTCGTGGCCGCGGAGGAGAAGGAGATCGAGATGCCTGAACAGCTCGTACCTCGTGCTGTGGTACTCGGCGGCAGCTTGGCCGGCCTGCTCGCCGCCAACGTGCTCTCCGAGGTGTACCCCGAAGTCCTCGTGGTGGACCGTGACGAGCTGGCGGGAGTGGAAGGCCCCCGGCGCGGCGTCCCGCACGGCCGCCACGCCCACGGTCTGGTCGCCCGCGGTCAGCAGATCCTGGAGCAACAGTTCCCCGGCCTCCTGGCCGACATGGAGGCGGCCGGCATCCGGCCGGGTGACTTCAGCGGCAACATCCGCTGGTACTTCAACGGCATGCGGCTCAGCCCGGCGCAGACCGGGCTGCTCTCCGTGCCCTGCACCCGGCCGGTCATCGAACGGGTCGTCCGCAGCCGGGTGCAGAAGGTCGGCGGCATCCGGTTCCTCGAGCAGTACGACATCCTCGGGTTGGAGACGACGCCCGACGCAGGCCGGGTCACCGGCGTACGGGTGCAGCCGCGCAACCGGAGCGCGGACGTCGAGGTCCTCCACGCCGATCTGGTGATCGACACCACCGGCCGGGGGTCACGCACGCCGGCCTGGCTGGAGGAGCTCGGCTACTCCCGGCCCGCCGAGGACAAGGTGGCGGTCAACCTGGCCTACACCACGCGCCACTTTCGGGTGCCGCGCGATCCCTTCGGCAGCGACATCGCCGTCATCGCGGCGGCGACCCCCTCGCATCCGCGCGGCGCGTTCTACTACCGGCTGCCCGGCGACGACGGCCGCGTCGAACTGTCGCTCACCGGCGTGCTCGGCGACCATCCGCCGACCGACCCGGAGGGCTTCCTCGACTTCGTCCGGTCGCTGCCCGTACCGGAGATCTACGAGTCGGTCCGCGAGGCCGAGCCGATCGACGACGCGGTGATGTTCCGCTTCCCGGCGAGCGTCCGGCGCCGCTACGAGCGGCTGACCCGGTTCCCGAGAGGTCTGCTGGTCATCGGCGACGCGGTGTGCAGTTTCAACCCCGTCTACGCCCAGGGCATGGCGGTCGCGGCCATCGAGTCCCGCATCCTGGCCGAGCAGCTCCGCAAGGGCCCGGTGCCGGAGCCGCAGGAGTTCTTCCGGGAGATCGCCCGCCAGATCGATTCGCCGTGGGACTTCGCGGCGACCGCGGACCTCGGCTACGCGGGAGTGAAGGGTGACCGGACTCCCAAGGTACGCATGATCAATGCCTACGTCGCGCGGCTCCAGCGGGCCGCGGTCCACGACCCGAGCCTCACCGAGGCGCTCATGAGGGTCGCCGGCCTCATCGACGAGCCGACGGCTCTGCTCCGTCCCGACAGGATTCTCCGGACACTGCGGCACTCCCGCGCCCGGGGAAGCCGGGCATCCGCCCCCGCGCCGCTGCACGCGGCCCGCGACTGACACAGGAAGGTTGTGAGATGCGTCCATTCCGCATCGACGTTCCGCAGGCCGATCTCGACGATTTGCACCGGCGGATCGATCGGACGCGCTGGCCGGACGAGATTCCGGGCGTGGGCTGGGATCGTGGTGTGCCCCTGGGATATCTCAGGGAGCTGGCCGAGTACTGGCGCGACAGTTACGACTGGCGGGCGGCCGAGGCGCGCCTGAACGCGTACCCGCAGTTCGTCACCGAGATCGACGGGGTGAGCGTGCACTTCCTGCACGTCCGCTCGCCCGAGGAGGGCGCGACGCCGCTGATCCTGACCCACGGGTGGCCGGGCACCGTGGCCGAGTTCCTGGACGTCATCGGGCCGCTCACCGATCCCGTCGCGCACGGCGGTGACTCCGCCGACGCCTTCCACCTGGTGATTCCGTCGATTCCCGGGTACGCGTTCTCGGGCCCGACCGGTCAGGTGGGCTGGGACACCGGCCGGGTGGCCGGCGCCTGGAAGGAGCTGATGAGCCGCCTGGGCTACGACCGGTACGCGGTGCAGGGCGGCGACTGGGGAATGCCGATCTCGCTGCGGCTGGGTCTGGCCGATCCCGAGCACGTCGTCGGTGTCCACCTCAACATGTGCGTGACGTTCCCGCCGCCCGATCCCGCGGCCATGGCCGGCCTGGGCGAGGCCGACCTGGCCCGCTTGGAGTTCACCGCCAGGTTCATGCAGGACGGGACCGGTTGGCAGCGGATCCAGTCCACCCGGCCGCAGACGCTGTCGTACGCGTTGACCGACTCGCCGGTGGGGCAGCTGGCCTGGATCGCCGAGAAGTACAAGGAGTGGACCGACTCGGCGAAGGTGCCGGAGGACGCGGTGAGCCGCGACCACATCCTCACGGCGGTCTCCATCTACTGGCTGACGGCGACGGCCGGATCCAGCGCCCAGCTCTACTACGAGTCCAGCCACATGGACGCCGACTTCGTCCGTACCTGGGCGGGGCCGTGGCCGCTGACGATGCCGGTGGGCGTCGCGTCGTTCCCCAAGGACGCGGTGCGGCCGGTGCGCCGGTTCGCCGAACAGATCCTGCCGACCCTCGGCCAGTGGACCGAGTACGACCGTGGGGGACACTTCCCCGCTCTGGAGCAGCCCCAGCTTCTGGTCGACGACATCCGCAGGTTCGCCCGCTCGCTCGCGCGCTGACGGACGGGGAGCCAGGACACCTGGTGGCAGAGCGCGGCGGCGTGCCGCAGCCCGCGCGGGCCCGGAGGCCGTTCGTGCCTCACCGGGCCCGCGCGGGTGTTCCGGCGTCGGACGGGCCCGGTCCGGCGGCGCCGGACCGGACGTCGTGCATCGCGCCGGTCAGCTCGCCCATGATCTCGGCGTGTCCGCCGAGAAGAGGTCGGTGCGGTCGGGTGGCTCCGGCGGCATCGAGCGGGGTGCGGGACGGTCCGGTTCGTCCGGTCAGCGGTACGAGCGCCGTGGGTGAGCCGTCTGCCGCTTCGAGCTGGTCGCCGGCCACGCGCAGGTGCGGATGGCGACGGAACCAGCCTCTTGGTCGAGGACGTCGACCGCCGCGCGGGTGATCGGGATGCGGTAGTGGTGCTTCGCCCAGTCGGCGACGTTGCGCGGGCTGTTGAGATGTTGCATGAATGCCAGCGCGCCGTCCCGGTGCAGCCCTGCCACCACGCGACGAAGGCCATCGTCTCGCTCGAGGCCAGGTTGGTCGTCTCCGGCCGGCCGGACCGGCCGTTGTCGTGGTCGGCGATCAACCCGCCCCGCTGCGCGACCGCCTGCAGGAAGGGCCAGTAGAAGTTCGGCCGGGTGATGGCCGTGGGTGGGGCCACCGGCCATCTTCCTGATCGCCTGGCAGGCCACCGTCACCTCGCGCCAGGTGCGCGGCGGCTCCGCCACGCCCGCCTTGGCGAGGAGGTCCATGTTCGGCGAGGAACCGGGCGTCGTGCCGCGACCGCCCGGGCAGGGCGTCGCGGATCGCGAAGACCATCGCCGCGCCCTCGTAGGCGAAGCCCGGTACGTGGCCGGCGTCGACTCGACCGCGGGCGCCGCCTCCGGCGGACCGTCCGCCTCCGCGGCGGCCGCGATTCCATGCCGGAACCAACTGCCGACCGTCTCGAGGCGGTCACGCATAGGTGGGCAGAAGTTTCTCCTGCATGCCGGCCACAATCGCCACGACGACCTCGGCAGTGAACGCGAAGAAATCGACCCCGAGCACCGCGGCAAAGGAAAGTGGAGAGTGGGAATCACCATTTTCCGCAGATCAACGCAACGCAGGAGATGGACGCGGAGGCCCCACCGATACCACGATGACCACCATCGGCCCCCGTCCGGAAGCGACATCCGGACCTCCGCAAAGGAGCGTGAGCTTCACGATTGCGCGCCGTGCTGGACTCGTCATTGACGGTGTTGCCATCGCCCGAAGGTTCGGCTAACCTCGACGCGAGCAAAATCCCCCCGCCCCAGGAGGCAGGAAGAGGCCATTCACGGATACTCCCATAAGCTCTGGCGGCCTTGACCGCTGCCACTCTGCCGACACACCTAGCAAACCGGACTCGCCAGGGCCGTCCGCTATGCAGTGTCAACATGACGACATTTGCCGGTCATCGGGGGAACCGCTGTGGACGATCCAATCGAGAAGGCTGTGCGGCGGGCCATCGCCGCCATGCACGAGAAGCTCGGCGAGCAGCTCACGGTCGACGACATGGCCCGCGCCGCCATGCTCAGCAAGTTCCACTTCACGAGGGTCTTCCAGCAAGTCACCGGCGTGACGCCGGGCCGCTTCCTGTCCGCCCTGCGCCTGCAGCGCGCCAAGCGCCTACTCGTCTCCACCTCATTGAAGGTCGCCGATATCAGCATGCGGGTGGGATACAACAGCGTCGGCACGTTCAGCTCCCGATTCACCCGGAGCGTGGGGATGCCGCCCACGACGTACCGCCGGCTGGCCGGCTTCGCCGCGCAGATCGGGACCGACCCCGACTACCGATTGGGGCACCCGCACAACGCCCGCGTGCACGGCCGCGCCCAGGCGCCCGAATCGCATGCGGACAGCCCGGTGTTCCTGGGCCTGTTCCCGGACCGCATCCCGGAAGGGCAACCGGTCCGTTGCACGATCCTGCCGCGCCCGGGCCCGTACCAGCTCGACTGCGTACCGCCGGGCAACTGGTTCGTCCTCGCCCAGTCGGTCAACGGGGAACCGGACGCCGATGTGGACGCCGGCGACGGCGACCAGACCGTCTGCGTCGCCACCTGCGGGCCCCTGCACATGCGGGGCGACGCCGTTGTGCACGCCGACGTCGACCTGCAACCGGTCCGCGCGATGGATCCTCCAGTACTGCTGGCGCTGCTCGACCAGCGCAAGCTCGCGCTGGCCCGGATGGCCGAGGAGCGGGTGGGCGCGGTGTCGTCGATCGGCGCCGCGGCCGCGTCGGGCCGCTCCGCCGCGTGAGCGGTCCGACCTGACTAAGACCTGACGAGGTCAACGGTCCCAGCCCGACCGCGTCAGGCGGGCTGGCCACGGAACGACCGGACGAAGTGCGACCGAATCGTGGCGCGCCACAACTCCTACCGCAGCAGCCGTCGCTTACCGGCCCGCCGTCGCCGCCGCGTCCGCCAACAGCGCCGCCGCCTGCGCCGTCAGGCCGGTCAGCGCGACCGATGCCGCCTCCGAGTGCTCGGGCAGGTAGCCCGAGCACGTCCGCGCCTTCGCCGCGAACACCGAGCGTTGCCACAGGCCCTGGTCCCGATATCCGCCGTCTTCCCCGCCCACCGCCGCGGCGGCACCTTCGGCATCTTCACCGCGGTGGCCGGCGTCGCCGCGGTCAGCGGCCCCACCCTCGGCGGCCTGCTCGTCACGGAGGCCGGCTGGCAGTCGGTCTTCCGCCTCAACGTGCCGGTGGGTCTGGCCGGGCTGCTGCTCGCGGCACGTTACCTGCCCCGCGTGCGGCCGGCCCGGGCACACCGGATCGACGCGGTCGGCGTCGCGCTCGCCACCGGGGCAGGACGCCGTCCGCTCGCCCTCGGCGAGATCCGGTCAGCGTCTCGTTGACGTACGGCCTGCTGGCCATCGTGTTCGGCCTCGTCAAAGGGCAGCGCTACGCGTGGGGCCGAGTGCTGGGACCGGTCGGCGTCCCGCACATCCTCGTCGCCGGCGTGGCGCTGCTCGCGCTGTTCGTCTGGTGGGAACGGCGGGCCGCCGAGCCGCTGCTGCCGTCGCACCGGTCGCCGGCCGGCTCGCCGATCGGGTGGGTGGCCGGGTCCTCCTCCTGGCCGGCCTCGCCGTGCAGGCCGTCGGCGTGCCCGGAGTCGCGGTGCTGCCCGGTCCCTCGTCGTCGTGGCGCACCTTCGCCGGGCCGCTCGTCGCGATCGGCGTCGGCATGGGCCTGTCCATCGCGCCCACCACGACCGAGGCGATGCGCGGCATCACCCCGCAACGCGCGGGCGCGGCGTCGGCATGCTCAACACCGCCCGCCAGGCCGGCGCCGCACTCGGTGCCGCGCTGATCGGCGCCGTGCTGCAGAACCACCCTGCCCGACTCCACGCACCGCGCCGCGTTCCAGAACGGCCAGCCGGCCGGCGCTCGCGGTGGTCGCCGGCGTGTTGCTTGCCGGCGCCGGGCTGGCCGCCGCGATGCGGCGCCGCCCGCGGGTACCGGTGCGTCCCGCGAGGCGGGAGAGGTTGCGCAAACCGCAACGCCGAAGGTGACGAACGTGCACCCCGACCCGTGCACTGGTTTGGCCGGTGCTGTCGACAGCGGGGAGCCTGATGCGTATCTCAGATCTCAGTAGGCAGACAGGCGTACCAATCGCAACGATAAGGCTCTCCCGCAGGGAGCGCCTGCTTCCCCCGGGCACCCCAACTGACCGATGGATGGTCCAGGCGCACCACGCGACACTGCGCTTCGGCGCGATCGCGCATGTCAGCCGCGCACTGTTGCGAACTGCCCCGGCCGACGCCCCGGGCCGGCCGGGCCGCGGCGACGGTACCGCGGCGACGGCCACCCACCTCGACGAATGTGAGCTCTCATGATCGTCACCCACACCGGAACGGTGAGCGTGCGCCCGGTCGAGCGGGCGATCGAGCTGCTGCGGGAGATGTACGTCTTCCCGGAGCAAGCGGAGGCGGCCGCCACGACACTCCGGCAGCGGCTGGCCGCCGGCGCGTATGACGGTCTGGACGAGTCGACGCTGGCCAAACGCCTCACCGAGGACCTGCTCGAAGTGTGCCCGGATGCGCACCTGTGGGTCCGGGTGCGTGACGAGCGCCGCGCTCCCGCCAAAGCAAGCATCCGCCGGGTCGAGATCCTCGACGGCAACATCGGATACCTGGACGTGCGCCGCATCAGCGGCTCCACGGACGGCGGCCGGGCGATCGTCGGCTCGATGGAGCTGGTGTCGCGCACCGACGCGCTCATCCTCGACCTGCGTGGAAACGGAGGCGGCTCACCGGACGGCGTTGCGCTGTGGAGCAGCTACTTCCTTCCGGCCAAACCGACTCACCTCAACAACATCTACGACCGGGTCACGGGCCAGACCCGGCAGTTCTGGAGCCTGGCGTGGCTGCCCGGCGAGCGATACCTCGACCGCCCGCTGTACGTGTTGACGAGCGACCGGACATTCTCCGGCGCCGAGGAGCTCTGCCTGAACCTGAAGGTGCGCGGCCGTGCCAGGCTGGTCGGCGAGACGACGCGTGGCGGAGCGAACTTCGCCACCATCTTCGCGCTGACGCCGACGATGGAGATCGCCGTGCCGCACGCCTATTCGATCAATCCGATCACGGGCGGCAACTGGGAGGGCACCGGCATCGAGCCCGATCTCGCAGTGCCGGCGGCGACCGCGTTCGACGTGGCGTACGCGGAGCTGCTTGAGCGCGCGCCGGGGGAACCGGAGCAACGCGGGCACTGAGTGACCGCGTCGGGGATCAGCGCCAGCCCTCACCCCGCCACCTGCTCGGCGGCAAGCGCGGACCCCTTCGATCCGGGCGCGTACCCTTCGCCCACGCCGTGTCGCGCGATGTGGAGACGTCGTCGCTGAACGGGGCGACCCCGCAGTCGTCGCACGTGCCGAGCCGGTCGGGCGGGATGTGCTCAGCGGCCCGCAGCACCCGCTCGCGCACCTGCTCAGCGGTCTCCAAGCGCCGGGTTGATCGGATCGGTCACCCCGACGAAGATCCGCTGGTGGGAACGGGCGTGCGCGGCGATCGCGGCGAGCACCCGCGCCGGCTCGGCCTCTCTGGCGAGCTGCACACAGAACACGCCGGCCTCGATCGCGAAGAGGCTGGGCAGCAGCTCGACGTAGTCCACTCGAGGCTGTGTGTGGAGTGTCAATCCCCTTAAGGCGTGAAGGACTGCTCCATGCGGCTTCGGCTCCCCGAGCCTCGGTCATGTATCGCCCGCAGTTGATGGGCGGCATGCCCTGACAGGCGCTGTGCCGGCGGTGACCCGGCGCCCGCCCACCTGCCGGCCGGTCGCCAATCCGATAAGGACGGCCGCGCGCCGACCGGGACCACCGGGCCGAGTAGCTCCTCGACGAGGTGGAGGCCGGTCCGTACGACGCGCTCGAGTTGCCGCACCCGCGCGCGGTGCTCGGCCGGTTCGACGACTAGGACGCGGTGCTCGCACCGGTCGAGGCACTGCTGGCCGCGCGCTCGGCCGGTCGGACGGTCGGCCCGCCAGCCGAATTCTCATATTCTTTTCCCGCAACTCGGTGTCGCACCTTTGCGCGATGCGCTGGGCGATACCTGGCACCACTGAGCGCGGCAATACCGAAGATGCACCGATGCGGTCGCGGTGCGACTGTCGTAACGTCGGCGGCCGTCGTCTGCGCCCGAATACACCGAGGTCCGCGCACCACGCCACGGCCGAACGAGCCGCCACCATCCTCACGGAAGCGAGAACGGCATGACAACGAAGAGCTCCGCACCTACCGGCGCCAAGACCGCGGACCAGACCGCGGCTCAGGCGGCGGACCAGGCCGAAATCGCCGCCCTACCCGCCCGCATGATGGGGACGTGGGCAGCGCACGACACCGAGGGCTTCGCCGATCTGTTTACCGAGGACGGAACGCTCATCCTACCCGGCGTATACAAGAAGGGCCGCGCGGAAATCCAGCAGTTCATGACGACCGCATTCGCTGGCCCCTACAAGGGCAGCCGGGTAATCGGGCAGCCCATCGACATCAAGCCGCTCGGCGCCGGTGCGGTCGCACTGATCACCCAGGGCGGCGTAATTCCGGCTGGGGAGACGGAACTGCCCGAGAAGGCCGCGATCCGCGCCTCATGGATTCTGGTGAAGCGCGACGGGCAGTGGCGCCTCGCCGTTTACCAGAACTGCCCGCGCAACCATCCGGAGTAGAGCGACCAAACCTGGAGAACGACGACGCACCGACCAGCACCGCGCACACCGCGATGAGGGCTGTCAGCGGGTAACACGCCCCGCGTGGGTCGCGGGGATCCCGGACTGTCGATATGGCTCGCAGCAGTCCCACTGTCTCACCATCGGTGCCCACGGGTAGTGGCCTGTCAGAGGTGCCGGCGAGTGGACAATGCCGGGATCGGGCACTGCATCCATATCTCCGTCCCGTCCACATCGTGGCGCTAGTGGTGATCGTGATTTCCTCGCGACGGCGGGCACCTTTGTGGTGTCCGCCGCCGGCTTGCCGGCACGCCCCGTCACGGGAAGCAATCCGGTCGATCGGGCCACGCTCGCGACAACACCCGACGCGGTCGAGGTGACTGGCTCCGGAACGCCCGACGCCGGCCGGTCCCACAAGCCGGCAATTGGCGGTGCAGGGCGGGGTTGGTTGCCTTTGACGGTCAGGGGTCCAGTCGGCGCCGCGTTCAACGAGGTAGGCGACGTGATCGCGTCGGCAGTGCAACGCGTCGACGGTGATCACGGTGTCGCGCAGGTCGCCGATCTGGTCGAGCAGAGGCTGGAAGTGGGTGATCTCGTTGGTCATGCCGTCGACGTCAGTGCTCGCGAGGACGACACCGGTGTCCTGGTCGCAGGCTGCGAGGACGTGCCGGGCGGTCATGTGGGTGGTTCGTGAGCCGCGCCAAGTCTTGCCGTCGACCGCGATCGCTTTTTTCGCGGCTCGTCGCCCGGTCGCGGCCCGGGTGGCGAGCCAGGCGCCGATGGCCGCGGTGAGCAGGTCCCGGTCCAGGGCTTGCAGCAGCCGGCGGATCATCGCCTCGGATGGCCGGCGGTCAGGATCGATACCCAGAGCTATCACGGTCGCGGCCGGGAGGTCGTCGACCATTCGGCGATCGCGGTGTAGGAGCGGTAGCCGCCGCCATGACTGACATCGACCCGCCGGGCGGCGACGGCCGCCCGGCGGGTCCGGCCACGACAGCGCAGACCGCTGCGTTCACCACGACCGGCAGGCGATGCCGCACATCACGACGAGCGCGTGGATCCGACAGATGAGCCAGCGCCGCAGGTAATCCGCCAGTGTCGGGCAGGCCACCAGGCGGTGGACACGACAGGGCAGAGATCAGCGACGATCGTGACGCGGGCATGGCTCACTTCGGACAGATCAACAAGCCTCGAAGACCTCGATGATCTTCTGAACCGGTCATGCGGGCCCTGCTGCCGCCAACAAGGGCGCGCCTCCACCAATCATCTCAAGCCGGACACACCCACGACTTTGCCGGAGCCCTGGGGTTCCGGCGCAGTGGCCACGAGATGATTTTGGTATGCCTGACCGACGATGTCGTGTGCGCGTCCACGGCACACGCACGACCTCGGGTAAGGCAGAGTTCGACGACGAGATCGAGAATCCGGCGTTCGAGGGCAGCCCTCAATTGACCGTCGAGCGGACGATTGAGGGGCCCGACGTCGTCGTGGTGACGGGCACGGGTGTCGGCCGCCACCGCGAGGCCGGGCCTTTCACATTCGCATACAACGACCATTTCACGTTTCGCGACGACCTGGCCGCCGAAGTCGACTCCTATGCAGTCTCTCTGCCCTGATAATGTAGCGGTCAAGGCGAGGGACGCGCTGACGCGAGAGGCTCCAGGATCAGTCTTCCGCCATTCCGGACCCCGCTCTGATCATATCCATGACCGTCGAGTCAAGAAGCGTGCTGACGTCGCCCAGCGTGCGATTCTCGGCGACGTCCTTCAGCAGGCGTCGCATGATTTTGCCGGAGCGGGTCTTGGGCAGTTCGGCTACGAACGTGATCCAGCGGGGTTTCGCGATGGGGCCGAGGGTCTTGGCGACATGGTTGCGCAGGTCGACCTTGAGCTGGTCTCCGGTCTCGTCAGCGGTGTCCACGTTGCTGCGGGCGATGACGAATGCGGCAATGGCCTGGCCGGTGGTAGGGTCGGACGCGCCCACCACGGCCGCCTCTGCGACCGAAGGGTGCGATACCAGCGCGGATTCGACCTCGGTGGTGGAGATGTTATGGCCAGAGACGAGCATGATGTCGTCGACCCGGCCGAGCAGCCACAGCGCGCCGCCCTCGTCCCGTTTCGCGCCGTCGCCGGCGAAGTAGATCCATTCGTCACCGGAATTGGCGCCAGCGCCGAATTGGGACCAGTAAGTGTCGACAAAGCGTTTGTCGTCGCCCCAGATGGTACGCAGCATCGCGGGCCATGGCTCGCGTAGCACGAGGTAGCCGCCGCCGCCGTTCGGCACCGACTCGGCCGCGTCGTTGACCACGTCGGCGGAGATGCCCGGCAGCGGGGTCATCGCCGAGCCGGGCTTCGCGGCGGTCACGCCGGGCAGCGGCGAGATCATCATCCCGCCGGTCTCGGTCTGCCACCAGGTGTCCACGACGGGGACGTTGTCGTGGCCGACGTGCTCGCGGTACCACATCCAGGCCTCGGGGTTGATCGGCTCGCCGACGCTGCCGAGGACGCGCAGCGACGACAGGTCGTACTTGGCCGGGATGTCGTCGCCCCACTTCATCATGGTGCGGATGAGGGTGGGCGCGATGTAAAGCGTGGTGACCTTGTATTTGTCGACGATCTCCCAGAACCGGCCGTAGTGCGGGGTGTCCGGAGTGCCCTCGTACATGACCTGGGTCGCGCCGTTCGACAGCGGACCGTAGACGATGTGCGAGTGCCCGGTGATCCAGCCGATGTCGGCTGCGCACCAGTGCACGTCGGTTTCGACTTTGAGGTCGAAGACCGACCAGTGGGTGTACGAGACCTGGGTCAGGTAGCCGCCGCTGGTGTGCAGGATGCCCTTCGGCTTACCGGTCGTGCCCGAGGTGTAGAGGATGAAGAGCGGATGCTCGGAGTCGAACGCCTGCGGCTCGTGCTTGTCGTCCGCCTGCTCGACGGTCTCGTGCCACCACAGGTCCTTCTCGCCCCAGGCGACGTCCTCACCGGTGCGGCGGACGACCAGCACGTGCTCGATGCTCGAGCATCGTGCGACGGCGTCGTCGACGGTGGGTTTGAGCGCCGACGGTTGGCCGCGCCGGTAACCACCATCCGCGGTGATGACGACTTTCGCGCCCGCGTCCTGGATCCGGGTGGCGAGCGCGTCCACCGAGTATCCGCCGAAGACGACGCTATGAGTGGCGCCGATGCGGGCGCAGGCCAACATCGCGACCGCGGCCTCCGGGATCATCGGCAGGTAGATGGCCACCCGGTCGCCGGCCGTCACGCCGAGCTCGGTCAGCGTGTTCGCCGCCTGGCTGACGCTCTTGAGCAGGTCCGCATACGTGATCGTACGGGTGTCGCCGGGCTCGCCTTCCCAGTGGATGGCGACCTTTTCACCCTTGCCCGCCTCGACGTGGCGGTCCACGCAGTTGTAGGCGATGTTCAGCTCGCCGCCGATGAACCACTTGGCGAACGGCGGATTGCTCCAGTCGAGGACCTGATCCCATTTCTTCACCCACGTGAGCCGCTCCGCCTGCCGTGCCCAGAACGCCGGCGCGTCGGAGGCGGCGTCGTCGTAGGTGTCCGCCGTGGCGTTGGCACTGGCGGCCAACTCAGGCGGTGGTGGGAACGTTCGCGTCTCGGTGGAGAGATTCTCCAGCGGCGTGGTCATGGTGGCAGCTCCTCTCGCGGTTTCAGCGCGCGACCTCAGTCCAGCCGAAACGTCGCCGGCGGGCATCTCCGACCGTGCTGGGCGCCCGGGATGGTCCAGCGGGGCCGCCGTGGGCGGGCTTCCGCTGGACCACGACGCGATCACTCGGGCTTGCGGCCCCAGGCCTGGACGTACAGGTGCGAGATCACGGTGGTGCCCGGATCGACGAGGTGACGTCGCAACGCCGCGTGAAGATCGTCGAACTCTTCTCTGGTGATCAACTCGCTCGCGATGAGCCGGTCACGCAGGTTCTCGGCGAAGTCAGCGAGGACCACACGCCGCGGGTGTCCGGGTTCGTGGTCGATGTAGACGACGGGTCGCACCTGGACGTCAACGAGGCCTGCGCGGCGGAGCAGGCCGGGCAGCCGCCTGCCGACGAACAGGTCGATCGTGTTCCGGTCCGCGTACTGCTTGAGGACATCCATGAGCCGGGTCCACGACTCGGCGGGCGGGTCGCACACCTGCCCCACCCGATCGCCCTCGTGGAACGCGACCCATCCTCCCGGGCGGGCCAGCCGTACCGCCTCGGCGACGATCTCCTCAGGCCTCGGCACGTTGTGCAGGATCAACCGCTCGGTGACGAGGTCGAAGCTGTTGCCGGGGAGGCCGGTCGCACGCGCATCGCCGTGCCGGACGTCGACGTTGTCCAGCGTGCGGTCCACCACGAACTTGCGCGCGAGCTCGACCGACTCCGCTTCGCGCTCGACGCCGATGACGGTTCCGTCCGGCCCCACCCGTCGCGACAACTCGTCCAGGCAGCCACGGGGTCCCACGCCGAGTTCCACGACGGTCTTACCGTCGAGCGGTCCGACCTGGTCGAACAACCAGGCCGCCTCGGATTGGAAGTCCTCCGCCTGTTCCCGTAGCCGCTCGTGCTCCGCGCTCCGGTAGCCAAGAAAGTACTGGTCCTCGAGAATCATCGATGCTGACTTCCCTCGTTGATCGGGGCCGCGGCGCGGCCGGTCGAGTTTGGACCCGTTGCGTGAGATGTCGAAGTGCCGTGCCCAGAACGCCGGCGCGTCGGGGCCTGACCGCGGCACGTCACCATGGCGTGATCCCGCGATGGTGAGGTTCGGGGTGGCCTGCTGCGCCGTCTGACAGACCATCGAAGACCAGCGCTAACGAAGTTGGCAAAGGCTCAGTCATGAGCGCTGGGTTTGCTACCACCTGGGAGATGAACTCAAATGCTGACGGTGTAATCGCGAGGGGTCCGACGAGGCGGCCCGTCGCAGTATGAGTTGTAAGCTTCGAGGATCTGTTGAGCCTCTTCGCTCGCACCGGCGAACCTGGCGACTGGCTCGGCATCGTTGAGCAGCACGTCATGCATTGCGGAGGTCAACTTGCCGACGATGGCGGCGTGGTCCCCCATGAGGGGCCCGAACGACGCTGGCGAGCCGTCCGTTTCCTCTGCCTGCTCACTGGCCGGCCGAAGATTGGGATTGCGAACGAACCAGTCCTCGGCGGCGAGGACATCGATCGACGGCTTGGTGATTGGAATGCGCCAGTGGAGCTTGGCCCACTCCGCGACGTTGCGCGGGCTGTTCAGGTACTGCATGAAGGCCAGTGCGCCGTCCTGCTTCTCCTTGCTGAGGCCCGAGGCAAGCCAGAGCGAGAATCCGCCTAGGCTGTTGCCCGCGAAACGGACCTCGTCGTTGTACGGCATACGGCTGGCCTCGACGGTGAATCCGTGACGCTCACCTCGCTGCATCAAATGCGTGGCATCGACGGATGACGTGATGAGTAACGCGACCTCCTGGTTTTCGAATGCCTCGAAGCAGCCAGGAAAGTCCCCTATTACTCCAGTGTACAGATAGTGGCCGTTTCGGTGGAGGCGTCGCCACCACTCGACATAGGCCATCATCTCGTTCGAGGCGAGGTCAACCTTCTCCGGCCGCGCGGACCGGCCGTTGTCGTGATCCGCGATCAGCCCGCCTTGCTGTGCGACCGACTGCAGGAAGAACCAGTAGCAGTTCGGCCATGCGATACCGTGCGATGGTCCATCGGAGAGCTTCGCCACCGCCTCGCACGCGGCCTCCACCTCGCGCCAGGTGCGCGGTGGCTTGGTCACACCAGCGCGGTTGAGGATAGTCATGTTGGCGTACAACACCAGGGTGGACGCCGTCCGGGGCATGGATACCAGCTCGCCGGCGTAGCGGAAGAAGTCACGCGCCGCAGGCAGCATGCTCTCGAGCACGACCGGCTCACCGAGAATCTCGGTTCGCCCCGCGATGGCTCGCTCAATGGGCGTGAACAGGGGCGCCCCATCGCTTCCCAGTGCGTCCATCATGGTCCGCGTCAGAGTGAAGTGAAACTCCGCGACATCGGGCGGATCCCCCTGCTCAGCGGCTTGGGCCACGATTCCGGGCATCGTGTAAAAGTCGTGCGCCTTGATTTCGACCAGATATTCCGGGTGCTTCTCGTTGAACTCGCGGGCAGCGGTCACCGCGATGTCTGGCTGATCTGCCATCTTGTAACTGGCAGGATCACTCAGCCACACGCTGATCCGGGTCTTCGTGGTCATTCACTAACCCTCCATCATAATGATTGCGGGCCAATTCTTTGGTTGCAAGAAGCTAGCTCGGGCAAGCGTCTCAGTAGCGCGGCACTGGCCGCAACTTCGAGTTTGCTGGGCCTACGACTCAGCTGTGTGGCGCGCTTGTGCCTTGTCAGAGATGCGATCGGCCGCTTCGGCATTGACGACGGGCACGTCCCGGCTAATGGACCCTTTACAACCTGATCTTGCAGCGCAGGGCGGGTGTGGCGAACCCGAAGCTCGATGAGGGCGAGGCTCCCAGGTAAGACAGCAGTCGACCAAGATCCGAGGCCCTGACCAGGGCCTCGCCTGTGCTGTCCCGCCCCTCCACGATCTCGCTGTCCAGCCGAACTCTGAACCACCTCGTTGACCTCATCCGAGCGCACCGTGATCGGCGTCGATCCCGGTGGCGGCGTCTCGGTCCGGGCCGACAGGCGCTGCTCGTCTTGGCCCACCTGCGCAACTGTGACACCTATACCCGGCTCGCCGCCGGGTTCGAGATCGGTGTCGCCACGGCCTGCGCTACGTGCAGAAAGCGATCATGCTGCTCGCAGTGGTCGCCGAGGACCTGGCCCCTCACCGGTACTGCCGGGCTCGGCGCACGACCTCACCGCCGCCCGCATCCACAGCTTCATCGACGCGCTGACCAGCGCGGACGTGATGCCCTCCACCAACAAGGGCTATCAAAACGCCCGTGGCAGCGTGCGTACCTCGTTCAAACGGTGCCGCTCTCCGACCGAGACTGTCGCGCCGGGAGAAGGGAGGATATCTTCGACCCAGCTCGGCACGCTCGCGTCGAGTTCGGCGGCGGGCACCACCTCGTTGACCAGCCCCAGCTCGTGGGCGCGTGCGGCGTCGAAACGGCGACCGGTGATCAGATGCCCGATAGCGAACGGTAGGGCACCTGCCGGGCCAGTCTGAAGACCCCGTCCCCCAGCGATCAGACCGTGCCTGACCTCGGTGGGTCCGAAGGTCCGACCGATCCGAAGCGACGATGACGTCACAGGCCAAGGCCAGCTCGCAACCACCGTCAAGGGCGGACCCGTCGACCCGCCCTATCAGCGGCTTGGCAGGACCGAACCGCTCGGTCAGCCGGGGCCAGCCCGGCTGACCCCGGCTACCGAGAGTGGACGGAGCGGCCTAGCCCAGTTCAGTCAGTGCCACCAGTTCCTTTGGATCCTGCCCTACCGAGAAGGCACGCTCCCCCGTTCCGGACAGCACGCCGACCAGATGTCGTCATCGACTTCGAAGTCGTCCCAGATCTCTCTTCATGCGTACGCAGATATCGCGTTCAGCACATGTGGCCGGTCCAGAGTCACGTAGGCGACCCGTTTCTGCTTCCGATACCGGACGTTCAGTTCGGCACGATCGACAAAGCATGGCGGAACACATTCTGGGGATCGTATCGTTTCTTGATCTGCTGCAAGCGCGGATAATTGGATTTGAAGTAGAGTTCCGCCCACGACGTCCCCGACGTGTTCCAGGCCGGGTCGGCGAGATCGGCGTCCGCATAGTTGATGTAACCTCCGGCATTTATCGCGTTCGGCACCGGAACCCCGCCAGTCTCCGAATAGACGTCGCGGTAGAGCTCGCGAATCCATCTGATGTTTTTCGCGTCGTCGGCGGCCGCGTTCCATCGGCCCCCCGTGAAGTATGCCCGTAGGACCGAGTCCCGGTCTGCCGTCGCGGTCGCACCTGGGGCCACTGCGTTGATTTTGCCGCCGTACCCAGACATGGTAAACGCTGCGCCCGAATTTGTGGGCTCGGGGCCAGTCAGATGACGATAGATAGTCGCAATTTGGCTGTCCGAATATCCCTTGCGCAGGTTGGCGGACTTGTCCTTGGAGCGTGCATAGGGCTGGTGTTGCCAGTTCCGGTCGTCGAGGTACGGCACGAACTCGGTGTTGTCCGACACGGGCTGCACTCCCACACCGGACATGACCGCCTCGCAGTGTGCGTCGATGAGGCTCTGGGCGCCCGGCACCCCACTGTCGACACCCACGATAAAACCGACTGGCCCCGCCGACTGGTGGAAAGCGAAGAACCCGCCCCAGAGATTCGCATTCGGAGAATCGGGGATGCTGTTCTGCTCGTACCAGTTGCAGTAGTTTCGGAAATATTTCAAGAACGACGCGCTCGTCAACTGATCCCAGGTCATCGTGAGTGACCTTCTTATCATGGTCGCGGGCGCTCGAGGCAGCAGTTCGGCGGGATCGTTCGAGTCCACACCCGGGGATCGCAACCAATATCGCGTCACGACGCCGAAGCTTCCGCCTCCGCCACCGGTGTGCGCCCACCAGAGATCTCGATTGGGGTCTCCCTGGTCACGCGTTGCGACAACAATTCGACTTTTTCCCGATCCATCGACGGCCACGACTTCCACAGCGTACAGGTGGTCGGCCGCGAGACCGTACCGGCGCGACAAGAATCCGTAGCCGCCGCCAGCGATGTGGCCGCCGACACCCACGCCGGGGCATATTCCTCCTGGGATGGTAACGGCCCATCCTTTGACGAGGGCATTGTAAACCTGGCCGAGTGTTGCGCCACTTTCGACGGCGAACGCCCGCCGCTTGGGGTCGTAGTAGACATCCGACATCTGCGAGAGATCTATCAGTTCCTGGATGTCGGGAGAGGAGGTGAAGTTCTCGAAGCAATGCCCGCCGCTGCGTACCGCAATTCGCTTGTTCGCTCCGACAGCATCGCTGACAACGTCGGCAATCTGCTTTGCCGTTCGCACGAGGTGTACGTTTTGAGGATTTCCCTGGAATCGCCTGTTCCAGGGAGTGATGAGACTCGGATACCGCGGATCATTGCTACCGACTGCCACCGCTGCAGGAGACGGCGCACAATTCCCAGTCGACAACGATCCTGCGTGGGTATCCGGCGGTGCCGCACCTGCGCTGTTCCCGTTGAGCCCGAGGGTGATCCCCCCGGCAACCGCACCTGCAAGAAGCCCACGGCGACTGATCTCCGCCATCTTCGGTCCCCCCAATCGTCGCATCAGCAGTACATGCTGACAGCGGCGCCCCCCAGCGGTCTACTTCAAACTTGCTCGATTTGCCGATTCACTTGGCTTTTTTGGAGGTGCATCGCGGAGGCCGACCTGCGACAGTGACAAGCGCGAGTGGCTTCTCGACATGTGCCCCAACGCCCAATCAAGGCCGAGTGCGAAGGAGTCGGGCGACCGTGACACCGAGCATCAATGGCCAGATAACGTCCAATCCCCACCCAGAGGAGGGGATTTTGTGTGGGCTGTTGGCAGCGCAGGCGGCACGGACCACGCCAGGTGGCCGCAGTGGTGTCTGATACCACGTCCCTGTCGTATGCGGAGCTGGACGTGCGGGCGAATCGTCCGGCCCGGTACCTGGTGAAGCGTGGAGCCAGGCCAGAGCGGCTGGTCGCGGTCGCGATGGAACGGTCCGCGGAGCAGATCGTCGCGGTCTTGGCGGTGCTCATGGCCGGCGCTGCCCACCTGCCCGATCGACCCGGCCTGCCCCGCCGATCACATCGCGTTCATGCTCAGCGACGCCACTCCCGCGGTCGTCCTCATCTCGCGGACCATGGCCACGACCCTGCCCGGCGGACTGGTGGTCGTAGTGGATGACCCGGCAGTCCAGGCTGCCGCCGCCAGTCTGGCTGGGACCGGCGTGTCTGACGTAGACCGAGTCGGACCGCTGCGGCTATGGCATCCGGCATGAGTGATCTACGCGTCGGGGTCGGCGGGGCGACCCAAGGGCGTTGTCGTGGAGCACCGTTCGGCGGTGTGGTTGGTGTCCCGGGCGGCCTCGACGTTCGGCTCGGACCGGTTGCGCCGAGTCCTCTCCGTAACGTCGCTGAGTTTCGACGTGTCGCTGTTCGAGCTGTTCTGACCACTGACATGTGGTGGGTATGTGGAGGTGGTGCGGGATGTTCTGGCGCAGGCGCAGAGCAGCTGGTCGGGAAGTCTGATCAGCACGGCGCCGACGGCAATGACAGGGATACTGGCCGACGCGGAGGCGCCCCCGGTCGCGCAGACAGTCGTCCTGGCGGGCGAGGCGTCGACCGCGCCGGTACTCCGGGCGGTGCGGTCGGCGGTATCTGACTGCAGCGTGACAAACGCGTACGGGCCGACCGAAACCACGCCACGGATCCTGCTGGCGAGCTCCGGCCGGACGTTCGTGAGTCGAATCAGGGCAGCACGCACGAGTGATGGGCCGGATGCTTCTCCGATGCCGCTGTGAATTTCACTTTGGTCGACGTTCGGGGTTGCGCCCTGCAACACAGGAGATGCGCTTACATGAATGGTCACGGATAATTGGTGGTGTGGCCGTCATTTCCAGGCATGCCGCAAGTCGACCTTTGATGGAGGTTCGAATGTCTGAAAAGCTTGCCATCGACGCCTGACCGCCGAGGCTGACTCCCCCACTACGTGGACGAGCTGTTCCGTCTCGCCTGTCGATTCGAGAAGGCGCACGTCGAGTGCAGCAGCCGCCCAGTATGAGCAGCGTCCTCACACCCTGATGCTCACTCGTCGATCGCCTACTCGGAGGAACGATATCGTGGATCCAAAGAACATGAATGAACCGCGGAAGACACGGCCGATGACCGGTGCCGAGTACATCGAAAGTCTGCGTGACGACCGGTGTCTCTATCTCTACGGCGATCGCGTGAAGGATGTGACCAGTCATCCTGCGTTCTACAATCCAGTACGGATGACCGCGCGGCTTTACGACGCATTGCACGACCCAGGCATGCGTGACGTGCTCACTTCGCCCACCGACACGGGCAGTGACGGTTTTACCCACAAGTTCTTCACCACGCCGCACACGGCGGAGGACCTGGTCGAACACCAGAAGGCCATCGCCGCGTGGGCCCGGATGAGCTACGGATGGATGGGGCGCAGCCCCGACTACAAGGCGGCCTTCCTCGGTACGCTCGGCGCAAACGCGGACTTCTACAAGCCGTTCGACGAGAATGCGCGGCGGTGGTACGCGGAGTCCCAGGAGAAGGTCCTTTACTGGAATCACGCGATCGCGCATCCGCCGGTCGACCGGAATCGTCCTCCGGACGAGGTGGGTGATGTCTTCGTACACGTGGAAAAGGAGACCGACGCCGGACTCGTCGTGAGCGGAGCTAAGATGGTCGCCACCGGCTCGGCGCTCACGCACTACAACTTCATCGCGCACTACGGCCTGCCGGTCAAGGACAAGAAGTTCGCGCTCGTGGCGACTGTCCCGATGGGAGCGCCGGGGCTGAAACTGATCTGTCGGCCGTCCTACACAGCCAGTGCGGCTTTGATGGGAAGCCCCTTCGACTACCCGCTCTCCTCACGGCTGGACGAGAACGACACCGTCCTCGTGCTGGACAAGGTGCTCATCCCGTGGGAGAACGTATTTATCTATGGCAATATCGGCAAGGTTCAGTTGTTCACCAGCCGATCGGGCTTTTCCGAGCGTTTCACGTTCCAGGGCTGCACCCGCTTGGCGGTGAAACTCGAGTTCATCGCCGGCCTGCTCGCGAAGGCGGTGGAACTCACCGGAGTCAAGGATTTCCGTGGCGTGCAGACACGGATCGGTGAGGTGCTTGCCTGGCGCAATCTTTTCTGGGCGTTCTCAGACGCGGCGGCCCGCAACCCGGTGCCTTGGCATAACGGCGCGGTCCTGCCCAATCCCCGGTACGGTCTGGCATATCGGTGGTTCATGCAGATCGGCTACCCCAGAATCAAGGAGATAGTCCACCAGGACATCGCGAGCGGCCTGATCTACATCAACTCCAGCGCCGAAGACTTCAAGAACCCGGAGATCCGGCCGTACCTGGACCGGTATCTCCGCGGCTCCGACGGCAGCGACGCGGTCGAGCGCATCAAGCTCATGAAACTGTTGTGGGACGCCGTCGGTACCGAGTTCGGCGGGCGCCACGAACTGTACGAACGAAACTACGCGGGCAACCACGAGAGCACCCGGATCGAGCTACTCTCGGCGCAGCTCGCGAACGGTGAGATCGATGACTACAAGGCCTTCGCGGACGAATGCCTCTCCGAATACGACCTGGACGGCTGGACGGTGCCCGACCTGTCCGCATTCGAGGAGCTCCACGAGGTGCGGGACCGGACGCTGAACGGGTGACGGCGGCCGGGTTTCTGGTGCACTCGTGCGCACACCTACCTACCACGTGTTCGAGACAAGCACGGGCCATCATGATCCGGCGTCGCTGGGCGAGCGCGGCTACCAGCGCCCGCCCGCGATGTGATGCTCATCGACGCGTGTGGCGAGCTGGTCAACAACAGGGTGGATCGGCAATGAATGGCGCGGCAGGCATGGTTCCTCGTGACGATCGTAAAGCGTGTAGGAACCTTCATGATCAATGCGAGGGCCGTGCCGCACCACGATCAAACCCCATGTGTCGCCCGATTAGCCAACTCAACCACGTCCACACGCGACTTTGCCGGAGCCCTGCCGGGGCCGCGAAGCCGTTCTGCACTTCAACGCTTGTGCGGAGCACGACAGCGCCTGCACCAGGAGCGGGTGCTCAGTTCGCGGCGGCGAGCCGAAAGCAGACCAACCAGGAGCCACGCCAGTTCGCGCGGCACATCCAGATGGCAGCACAGGCAATGATGGAGCCGTAGCACCCAACACGCTGGGAGAAGCATCCGGGCATGCCGATCGATAGGGTCTGGATATGCGATTTGGTCTCCTCTTACCTCAGGGCTGCAACCTCGACCTTGTCGATATACCGGTGACCGAGCAGTGGTCCACGATCTGTGACATCGCCCAGGCCGCTGATGCCGGGCCGTACGAGTCGATCTGGGTCAGCGACCACTTCCACACGGTTCCGGCGCCGAGCAACGAGTCGACCTTCGAAGCGTGGTCGATGATGGCCGCGTTCGCGGCCTGCACGTCCAGGGTGCGGCTCGGGCAGTTGTGCACGTGCATGGGCTTCCGAAACCCGGCGTACCTGGCCAAGATGGCGGCCTGCATCGACGTGATGAGCGGCGGCCGGTTGGAGATGGGCGTCGGCGCGGGCTGGTTCGAGGACGAATGGCGTGGCTATGGCTACGGCTTCCCCAGCGCCGCCGATCGGCTCGGCATGCTCGATGAAGGCGTGCAGATCATGCGACAGTTGTGGACGACCGGCACGGCCACGCTGGCGGGACGCCATTATCAGGTTGATCATGCGATCAGCCGGCCACTTCCGATGCAGGAGAGCGGGATTCCGTTGTGGATCGGGGGCGCCGGTGAGAAGAAGACGCTGCGGACGGCAGCGAAGTACGCGCAGTACACGAACTTCGGGGCGACGACCCTGGACGTATTCGTGCACAAGTCCCAGATCCTGGCCCAGCACTGCAAGGACGTGGGCACCGACTTCGACGCGATCACACGGTCGGCTTTCTTCCTCGTGACCATCGGCGAGACCGAGAAGGACGTCGCTGACAAGATGGCGAGGTTGAAGTCCCACTATCAGCCGCTGATGCCGACCGATGCGCTCGAGCCCTGGCTGGGCGAATTTGCCCGCGGCCTCGCCGGCACGCCCGAGCAGATCGTCGAGCGGCTGACCAAGGCCGCTCAAGCCGGGGTCGGCTATGTGATCGTCTACTTCGCAGACGCCGCCTATGACCGGACGAGCATGGACCTGTTCGCCAGCAAGGTGGTACCGGAGCTGATCGGTTAGGCGACTGTTCGGTCGCGCGTGCTCTACCTGTCCTGTGGTGCTGACCGTATGGCCGCTCAGGGGACAATAACGGAATCTGGATAACCTCCCGAGCACGCCGGCCCGGCCGGTGTCATGCACGCCGATCAGCTGAGACCCTTGGTCGATTCCCTCTGCGGTAAGAGGAACAGTCAACCAAGGCTTCGTTCATGATCAACCGGGCGACGCCACCAAAATCACGCCAGCCTTACCGGAAAGGGGTGCCCTCGGCGTCGCCGTGGGCCTTGCGCCAGGCCCCGGCAAAATCGTCAGGTGATGCCGAGTAGGGCCAGCAGGCGGGTGCTGTCGCGGGCGTGATGTCGGTTGGCGGCGGCGATGTGGTGACCCCGGTCAGGCGTAGGGCGCCGGTGGCGGCGGTGCAGAGGGCGGCGATGGGCTTCGGGTCCGGTGCCGGTGCGGATCTGGGATCGGTCTTCGTCGTAGGTGACGCCGTACCCAGTGAATCTTGCTTTTGATGTTCCAGTGGCCGCGGATCCACGCGGCTAGTTGCGCCGGTTTCGCTTGGTGCACGCGCAGGTCGGTGATGGCGCAGACGGTCTCGGTGGTGAAGCGCTTCGGCTGGTCCAGGCGCCGTCTGCGGCGGCGGGTACGCAATGCTTGGGCGGCGTGGGGAAGTCGATGCCGGTGGAGATCGTCAGGGCCTTGAGGGTGCGGATCTCGCGGCGGCCGTGTCCGCGGTCGGTGTCGCGGAAGGCGTCCGGGACCGCTTGCCAGGGCACGCCGGCGAGTTGGCGGTGCAGGTTCGGCTGGTTGCCTTTGACGGTCAGGATCCAGTGCGAGCCGCGTTCGGCGAGGTGGTCGAAGTGCTCACGCCGGCAGTGCAGCGCGCCGGCGGTGATCACGGTGTCGCGCGGGTCGCCGATCTGGTCGAGCAGCGGTGCGAATCGGTGATCTCAATGGTCCTGCAGCCACGCTGACCGGCGCTGGTCTCACACCGAAGCCCGTCCCTTACCGTGACGGTTCAGGATCCCGGGGTTGATCCCCAGGTCAGTCGCCACCTGGGCGATCGGCTTGTTCGTCTCGCGGACGATCCGGGCAGTTCCCTCACAGAACTCCCGTCGAACCGCCGCCTCTTCTCTGGCATGGCACATGATCCTCATGGTCCATGCCTGCACGGTCGTGGGGGAACCTCATGCATGAGGTTCCCCCACGACCGTGGGGGAACCTCATCACCCTGGAAACGGCCTCATAACCGTGATCACGTCACCGGAGCGTGCCATTCTTGTCGGATCACCTCACTCAGCTACGCTGGCGCGGCCTCCCGAGTCGGCGAATCCTCCGATGCGGGCCTGGTCCGCTCGCCCCACCGTGCCACGGCAGGCGCCAGCAGGCCCACCAGGGCGAAGAACACGCCGATCCCGATCAGACCTGGCCTGCCGAGGGTCAGGATGAAGCTGAGGAACAGCAACGGGGCAAACGCCTCGCCGATGCCGGCGCCGATGCCGAGGAAGCCCATGTACTGGCCCTGTGCGTGCGCCGGCGGCAGACCGAAGTTGAGGGCGAACGAGCCCGCCATGTACCACAGTTCGCCGTAGGTGTGCACCAAGACGGCCGCTACCAGGAGTACCACCGCGGCCCAGCCGGGCAGTCCGTTCGCAAAGCCCATCGCGGAGCAGCTGATCAGGAGGATCGCTCCAGCGCGCCGGATTGCGACGCCACCTTGCCGGATCGTCTGCACCTTGTTGCCGACGCGGACCATGAACAAGACGATCAAGGTGTTGTTGATTAGGTAGAACACCGCTACCGTCCAGGTTGGAGCCTTCGTGGCGTCGACCACCCACAACGGCAACAGCATATTGATCATGAAGAGCTGGAGGTTCATGGCGCCGGCCACCGCCGTGTACGCGACGAAGGGCCGGTCGGCCAACACGCCCCAGCGTGACACGGTGGGCGGCTTCGGCAGCGGCGCATAGTCCGGCAGCCGGGTGAACACCAGCAAGGCGACCAGGAAGCTGAGCGCGTCGAGAGCGATCATCACCTGATAGGCGGTAGGAGTGCCGATCTGGATCACGACGGCACACCCGGCAGTTCCCAGGCCCATGGCGACGAACTGGATCGCGTGCATCCTGGAGCGGAAGCTGACCGCGTCATCGCCGGCCACCCGGCGCAGGAGCGATTCGGATGCCGCTACGGACGCCTTCATCGCCAGCATGTCGAGGGTGGCCGCGATGACGAGTTCGGTGAAATTGTCAATGAAAATGAAGTAGGTAGCCGTGCATGCCTGGATCACCAGCATGACCTTGACCGTCTTCACCGGACTCCACCGGTCGGCCAGGTTGCCGACCGGGACGCCGCTGATCAGGCTAATGGCGACGCCGATGGTGAGGGCGGCTCCCACCTGCGAAGCGGGCAGTCCCACGATCCGGGTGAAATACAGGCTCATGCTCACGACCAGCAACCCGAAACCAAACATGTTGATAAAGGTCGCCAGCGCGTACACTCGCTTTGGTCCAGCCTCGGGGATAAGGGACCTGAGTTCCCCGATTGGGTTAAACTTCGGCATGCAGAACCACCATTCCTCGCCGTCCGCCAGCGGATACTACCTTGTCGGAGCCGACGATACTACAGTTTCGGAGTCGAACTCCCGGCGCAACTCCTAGATTGCTCTCCTTCGGATAAACGAGACGTGCTCCTGTTTCCATCTGCTCCATGGCGTCGGACTTCCCCGGCAAGCCCCTGACCTGGGCAACAAGACAAAGAAGAGTCGCTGGGTTCTTGTCGGTTGACCTACCGGTCGAGCGGTGACTTACGACGCTGAGCCTTCTTAATCGCGATCAAGGACGGTTGACTAGGCAGGCAGCATCGGCGTGTCGATGCTCCGGATAGGAGAAGCTGCCGGTAGGACAGCAGTCGACCAAGGCGCACTCCCACGCGAGCTTCGTTGCTGACCTGTCCTGTCGGCATCCCGCTGTCCACGCGCAGCCTGACCCGCCTGACGAGCTGATTCGCGACCGGCGTCGCGCGGTCGGTGGCCGCTGGCGCAGGCTGCCTGCGCAGCGACAGGCGCTGCTGGCTTGGGCCCAACTGCGCAACGGCGACACTTCCACCCGCCTCGCGCCCGGCTACGAGGTGTCGGTCAGCACCGTGTGGCGCTACCTACGCGAGGCAGTCGACCTGCTCGTCACCTGCCCCGACAGCCTCGCCACCGCGATGTGCCGGGCCGCCCGGCTTGCGTACGCCATCCTCGACGGCACGCTTGATCGGATCGACCGGGTCGCCGACCAACGCCCCTGCTACTCGGGCAGACACAACCGCCACGGGGTGAACGTGCAGGTCCTGGCCGATGCCGCCGGGGCGGCTGGCCTGGGCGTCGCCTGCACTTGCCCGGCGCGGTCCACGATCTCACCGCCGCCCGCCCCCAGCCTGATCGACGCGCTGACCAGCGCAAACGTGCATATCTTCGCGAACAAGGGCTATCAGGGAGCCGGCGGGAGCGTGTGCAGGCCCTTCAAGCGCCACCGACAACGACCTAAACCGTGCACCGCCAGCGGGCCGTCAACCGCGGTCATGCCCGGCTCCGCGCTCGCGGCGAGCGAGCCATCGCCACGCTGAAGACCCTGGAAGGTCCTGGTCAAGCTGCGTTGCTGTCCCCGCCGCGCGACGGCGATTACGTCTCGCTGTTGTGGCTGGGGCGCGTTGTTCGGATGCGACGACGGCGCTCCTGCTGACTCGGGCGGGGCATCAAGTGCCCCTGCTGGATCGCGAAGCTCCCGAGCGACACCCTGTCTACGTCGTACATCTATAAACCCGGCGTGGAGCGACTCGCCCGTTGGGGCCTCCTGGTCCGGTGCTTGAGTCGGGCTGCCCGCTGTTGCGGACCATCTCCCCGTCGGTACGTGCTCGACGCGATTCTGCTCGAGGCTGCCGCGGCAGCCGGTGTCGAGGTGCCCGACGGGACTGCGGTGACCGGCCTGACCACCGATGGCGAGCGGGTAACCGCGTCCGTTACACCACAGCGGAGGGCGAGGCGACCGAGCGGGCCGACCTCATGGTCGGCGCCGATGGATTGCGCTCAACACTGGCGAGACCGGTGGACGCGCCTTGTATGCCGAGCGCCCCAGACTCACCTGCACCTATTACACCTACTGGGCGGACGTGCCGATCGACTTGGAGATCCATGAACGCCCCGGCAACTGGGTGGCCGCGCTTCGCACGCACGACGATTTCACGCTCGTGGCCGCGTACATGCCGCAGGCGCGATTCGCGCACGTTCGACGCGACGCCAAGGCTGCCTTCTAGTGCCGGCCCGCCTCGACAGAGGCGAACCGGAGCACTTTCATCTTGACTTCGGGTACTGCTTCGCCACGTCCCTGGACAGCACAGCTAGGCCGTGCTCCGGTCGAAGAGGTCGGCCGTCGCAAGGTCGAACAGGCTGTGTACGCGAAGGATGCCCTCGGGCGCCGCGGCCCCATACGTCTGCTGCCGGTCCAGCCAGCATCCCCGTAATCCCGCGGCGGCGGCGGCTAAGGCATCGCCCTGAAGATCGTCACCGACGTACAGAACCTC